>JBOGJB010000132.1:0-8220 GCA_050745085.1 Vicinamibacterales bacterium | reverse complement strand
GCGCGAGACGCTCGGCGTCGGCGGGTCGTGGACCGGTCGCGGCGTCGGCGTCGCCGTGATCGATTCAGGCGTCGAGCAATCGAGCGAGTTCGGCGATCGTTTGACGGCGTTCTACGACTTCACGCGGACCGGTGCGCCGATGGCGAAGTCGGGCTACGACGATTACGGTCACGGCACGCATGTGGCGGGCATCATCGCGCAGTCCGGCGCTCGCTCGTCCGATCCGTCGTCCTGGAAGGGAGTCGCGCCGAAAGCCCGGATTATCGGGCTGAAGGTGCTCAACTCACAGGGGGCCGGTTTCACGAGTCACGTCATCAGCGCGATCGATTACGCGGTGGACAACCGCGCGCGGCTTCGCATCGACGTCATTAATCTGTCGCTCGGCCACCCGATCCTCGAGCCCGCCGCGGCGGATCCGCTCGTCCAGGCGGTCGAGCGGGCGGCGCGCGCGGGCATCATCGTCGTCACGTCGGCCGGCAACTACGGCAAGAATCCAGCGACGGGACTGCCCGGCTATGCCGGCATCACCTCGCCGGGAAACGCGCCGTCGGCGATCACGGTCGGCGCGGTCGAGACGCAGGCCACCGTCAAGCGGAGCGACGACCGCGTCGCGTTTTACAGCTCGCGCGGACCGACGTGGTACGACGCCGCGGTCAAGCCGGACGTCGTCGCGCCGGGCCACGGCCTGGTCGCGGCCGCCGCCCGGAACAGCACGATTTATGAGACCTATCCGCAAGTGCGCGACGCCAACGACGCGGACTATATGGCGCTGAGCGGCACGAGCATGGCGGCCGCCGTCACGAGCGGCGTCGTGGCGCTCATGATCGAGGCGAATCGAGCCACCAATGGCTCGTACGCGCCGCGGCTCACGCCGAACGCCGTCAAAGCGACTCTGCACTACACGGCGATCGCCATTCGCAATGACCTTGGGGTCGAGTACGACCCGCTGACCCGGGGCGCGGGCAGCCTCAACGGCGCGGGAGCGATCCAGCTTGCCCGTGCGATCGACACGAGCAGTCCGACGGGATCGTACTGGCTCGTCCCCTCGCTGGCGCCCGTTACCCCGGCCACGACCATCGCTGGCGAGCAGTGGCCCTGGCGCCAGGCGGTTGTGTGGGGCAGCGCGTTCGTCTGGGGCAGCACTATCGACGTCAATCAGTACGCCTGGTCGACAGCGGTCGTCTGGGGCAGCGCGTTCGTGTGGGGCAGCGCGTTCGTCTGGGGCAGCAACGACCTCGTCTGGGACAATGCCTTCGTCTGGGGGAGCGCCGTCGTGTGGGGCAGCGACTCCATCGGCGTCAGCAACGGCGAGGCGGTGGTCTGGGGCAGCACCGATGGGCTGAACGCCGAGACGGTTGTCTGGGGAAGCACCAATCCAGATACCGGCCAGGCCATGGCCGCATCCGGCCGCTAATACTCCACTCTCACTAAAACCAATCCCTGCGCCGGCGCGGTCGGTCCGGCCTGTGCACGGTCGCGTGACGCGATCGCCATGCCGACGCTCTCGACGGGACGCCGCCCGAGACCTGCATCCACCAGCGTTCCCGCGATCGTGCGCACCATGTAGCGGAGGAACCCGTCGGCGGCGACCGTCAGCGTGACGCGAGGCCCGCCTGCGTCGATCCGCAGGTCGCGAATCGTCCGCTCGGACGTCGCCACGTCGCTGCCGGCCGCGCGGAAGGCGGAGAAGTCATGCGTGCCGGCCAGCGGCCGCGCCGCCTCGCGCATCCGGTCGACATCGAGCGGCTGCGGCACGTGCCAGGCGTACCGGCGCTCGAACGGCGGCAGGAATGGCCCGTTCCAGATGCGGTAGTCGTAGACCTTGCCCGTGGCCGAGAAACGGGCGTTGAAGTCCGGCGCTGCTTCTTCGACCAGGGCGACGCGCACGTCCCCAGGCAGCGTGGCGTTGAGCGCGCGCGCGAGCGTCGCGAGGTCGATGACGGCCTCGAGCTGCACGCTCGCCACCTGCCCGAGCGCGTGCACGCCGGCGTCGGTCCGCCCTGCGCCGACGATCGCCACCGGACGTCCTTCGATCGGTTCGATCGCCCGCTCGAGCAGTTCCTGAATGGAGACCCCGTTCGGCTGGCGCTGCCAGCCGACGTAGTCAGTACCGTCGTACTGAATGGTGAGCTTGAGCGTCCGCATATCGACCACGGCGTAGGCCCGACCTTTTAGGTCGGGCGTCTTGGAATCATCCGCCGCTGGGATGGTCCGGGCACGCCCGACCTAAAGGTCGGGCCTACCCGCGCGATCCCGGCTTCATGATCGGCACTCCCCGCTGACAGAGCGGGCACGCCTCCGCGTCCCACGTGGGCAGCGCGTGGCGGACGAGCGGCTCGAATGGGACGTCCAGCCGGGTCGGCTCCGCCCCGCGGTCGATAATCGACGCGGCGCCGACGACCGTCGCGCCCGGGGCGCGCGCGACGTCCATCGTCTCGCGCGTCGAGCCAGCGGTGGTCACGACGTCTTCAACGACGAGGACGCGCTCCCCCGGGGCCAGCGTGAAGCCGCGCCGAAGTGTCAGCGTCCCATCCTGCCGCTCGGCGAAAATCGCGCGTACGCCGAGCGCGCGCGCTACCTCCTGCCCGATGACGATGCCGCCCAACGCCGGCGAAAGCACGGTCTGCGCATCGAGCCGGCGCACGCGCTCCGCCAGCGCGCGCCCCAGCGCCTCGGCATGCCGGGGATGCTGCAGCACGAGCGCGCACTGCAGGTAGCCGCCGCTGTGCAAGCCGGAAGAGAGACGGAAGTGCCCTTCCAGAAGGGCGCCGGATTCCCGAAACAATGCAAGAACTGCGTCTGCGTGCATGCGTTGGGGCCGATGATAACGGAGCCACATCCACGTTAGCGTCCCTGCCGCAGATTGTCCTCGAACAGCTTCAGAATGCGCTTGTACTCATCCGCCCAACTCGTTTCCTCGGTGAACCCGTGGTTCTCGACCGGGTAGACCGCCAGCTCCCAGTTCTCCTTCCGCAGCTCGATCAACCGCTGCGCGAGGCGCACCGAGTCCTGGAAGTGCACGTTGGTGTCCACCATGCCGTGGCAGATGAGCAGCGCGCCCTTGAGGTTCTGCGCGAAGTAGATCGGCGACGAACGCCGGTAGGCCTCGGCGTCCTTGTGCGGCTCGTTCAGGATGTTCGACGTGTAGCCGTGGTTGTAGTGCGCCCAGTCGGTGACCGGTCTGAGCGCGGCGCCGGCGGCGAAGACGTCCGGCGTCGCGAACATCGCCATCAGCGTGATGAACCCCCCATAGCTGCCGCCGTAGACGCCGATCCGCCTCGGATGCACGCCCTGCGCCGACGTGAGGTATTTCGCGCCGTCGACGATGTCCTCGAGGTCCTTGCCTCCCATATGGCGATAAATCGCGGTGCGCCAGTCGCGCCCGTACCCGGAGCTGGCGCGGTAGTCCACATCGAGGACAACGTAGCCGCGCGAGGCGAGCAGGTTGTGGAACATGTACTCGCGGAAGTAGCTCGCCCAGTAGCGGTGCGCGTTCTGCGCGTAGCCGGCGCCGTGGACGAAGACGACACCAGGGCGCGACGGATCGCGGCGCGCCCCCATCATTTCTGGTGTGAAGAGCCTCGCATACACGTCGACGCCGTCGCGTGCTTTGAACGTCACGAGCTGCGGGTCGGCCCACTTGAACGACCGCCACGCCTCGGTCGGCGTGGTCGTGACCTGCACCGCCGCGGCTCCCGGGCGGTTCGGCATCACGTACACCTCGGGCGGCTTGGTGCTGTACGAGAAGACGAGGCCGAGCGTGGAGTCGTCCGGCGACACCTCCGCCTGGCTCGATCCGGTCATCGTCGTGATGCGCGTGCGCGCGCCGCCGGCGATCGGCATCGAGAACAGATGACGTTCCCCGGGATGGATCTCGGTGGAGGTGATATGGAACCGCGAGCGATCCTGCGACAGCTCGGCCGAGGTGATCTCCCACTTGCCGGAGGTCAGCTGTTTCGGCGCGGGACGGTCGGCCGTGACGTCGAGCGTGTAGAGATGCATCCAGCCGTCGCGCTCGGACAGGAACCAGATGGTGCAGTTGTCGGCGAGAAACTCCACCATCGCGGCGCCGAAGCGACCGCCTCCCGCCCCCAGCTCGCGGATCCAGGCCTCATCGGTGAGTCGATCGAGCACGCGCGTCCTGCCGGTCTCCGGATCGACGAGCACGATCCAGCGATCCTTGTTGTCGGTCGATCGCGCCGCTCCGACGGCGTACTTGCCGTCCGGTGAAACCGACGGCATCGACCAGCGGACTTCGCGCGAGGGTTTCTTATCGTCAGGTTTCTCCTGGGCGTCGGGAGCCGACCCCGGGCCTGAGAGGGCCGGGGCTCCATTCCCCGTGTTGCTGCCGTTTGATGCCGTGGTGAGCCTGCGGTCGCCTTCGGGTGCGAAGCTCGAGTCGGCCCAGACGGTCTTCCGCGTTTTCAGGTTGAGGACCGCGAGCAGCCGCTTTTCCTGCGCATCGCCGACGTTGGTGCGCGTCTGGATCATCTCCGAGTAGGACGACTCGGTAACGTAGTTCGGCACGTCGGCGATCTTCGAACTTTGCGCGCGCTCCGAGACGACGATGAAGACGTGCACCTCGTCCGGCGAGAGCGACAGGTCGGTCGCGCTCTGGCCGTCTTGCAGGTCCACCTTCGGCAACCCCTCGCGCAGGCGGCGCTCCTCGTCCTTCTTCCGCTGCTCCGCCTGCTCCTTCACGTGCTCGATCAGCTTCTGCTCTTCTTCCTTGAGGAACTTCTGGCTGTCGGTCTGCCGCGGATCGGGGCGTTTCACGGCGACGTCGGTCACCTGGACGATCACGCCGTCCTCGGGCGCAGGCCTCTCAGGCCCGCGCGCCTCGCTCCTCAGCGGCACAACAAACAGGTTTCCGTCGCGCGTGAAGGTCACGTGCGTGTCGTTGCGCGCCCAGCGCGGATTGCCCTCGTTGCCGGTCGTCCGCGCGATCCAGCGTCGCGTGCCGGCGACCGAGTCGACGAGGACGATGTCGCCGTTCTCGACGGCGAGGACGCGGCGGCGCGCGCGGTCCCAGCGTCCGTTGACCGGCGGGGCGAGCTTCCGCTCGTGGTCGGTGAGCTTGCGCGGCGTGCCGCCGGATTTCGGAACCACATAGGTCGAGGCCTCATCCTCGCCCGGCTTCCGCCACTCGAAGTACAGCCGCTCTGAATCGCCCGACCAGCGCAGCCCGCTCGGCGGGTAGCCGACGAGGTCGGGGCCCCGCATGATGCTGTCGACGGTGAGCGCGAACGGCACCACGGATTTCGCGGATGACACGGATGTTGTCCCGCGGGACGTCATCGGCGCCTGCGCCGCCAGCGCGGCGGCGGCGACGGCGAGCACGACGCCGATTGAAGCCGCCGATCTGCGTCCATCTGCGTTCATCTGCGGCTGTGACCGGAAGATGTTGACCCGCGTCTGTTTACGCATACGGCGTAGTATACAATCGAGAGAAACCGAAGGCTGTCGCGCTCCGTCTAACACTGGACGAGCGTCCCGGCGAGGCGGAAGCCTCGCGCTACGTGTGCCACGTTTCTTGCTATTCAACCGGCATCAGTTTTTGACCAGACCGTCAGTGGAGAGACTCGCAATGCGATTGAAGCCATCGATTCCGGCCTGTGCGCGCCTCGCGGTCGTCGCCGCCCTCGCGGCCGGCCTGTCCGGGGACGACCGCCCCCTGTTCGCTTCTGAACAAGCACCGCCTCCCGCGCAGGCGGCGCCACCCAAGCCCGTGACCGTACCCCCACCGCCCACGGGTCAGGCGCCGGCCGGATCGGTGCTGCGGCTGACCGTCGAGGAGGCGGTGACGCTGTCGCTCGAGCAGAACCTCGGAATCCGCGCCGACCGGCTCGCGCCACAGATCGCGGACATGGGCGTGGCGAGCGCCGCGGCTGCGTGGACGCCCAATTTCAACACCCGATTCCAGTCGACCAGCGTAACCAGCCCGACCGACAGCTTCCTGTCCGGTACTGTGGCCGACACCGCGCAATCCGATCGGGTCTTTACGACCATCGGGGTCTCGCAGAACATCCCGTGGTTTGGAGGCTCCTACTTCCTCGGCGTCGACGGCTCCCGTCGGACGACGAACAGTCTCTTCGACGACTTCAATCCCCGGCTCGACTCCAACTTGAACGTGCAGGTCGTGCAGCCCTTCCTTCGCAACTTCAGAATCGATGGCTTCCGCCAGCAGTTCCTGCAGGCGCAGAACCAGCGGCAGGTTGCCGACCTCACGCTGCGCCAGACGATGGTCTCGACTGAACGCAACGTCCGGAACGCGTACTGGGATCTGGTCTTCGCCGTCGCCAGCCATAGGGTGCAGGTCCAGTCGCTCGAGCTCGCGCAGGAGCAGCTGAAGAACAACAAGACGCGGGTCGAGGTCGGGACGCTTGCGCCGATCGACATCATTGAGGCGGACGCGGAAGTCGCGCGCAACGAGGAGGCGGTGATCGTCGCGGAAGCGAACATCAAGACGGCTGAAGACGTGCTGCGGGCGCTCGTGCTCAACCCGGAGCGGCCGGACTTCTGGCAGCTTCGAATCGAAGCGAGCGAGGAGCCGGTGCTGCAGCCGCGGACGATCGACGTGGAGGCGGCCGTTCGTGCTGCGATGGCAGACCGCACCGACCTGCTGTCGGCACGCAAGCAGGTCGAGTCCGACGAGATCGATCTCAAGTTCTACAATAACCAGCAGCTGCCGGATCTCAACGTCCAGTTCAACTACACCGCCACGGCGCTCGGGGGCACGTTGTTCGAGCCGCTGACCTCCTTCAACCCGGGCGAAGCGCTCAACCGCAGTGTCGTGGGCCAGCGAAGCTTCTTCTCGACGTTCGGGGATATTTTCGCCAACGACTTCCCCACCTGGACGCTCCAGTTCGTCATCGGCTACCCGATCGGTCGGAGCACCGCGGAGGCGAACCTCGCGCGCACCCGCCTGCAGCGGACCCAATCGGCGACGAACCTCCGCAACCTCGAGATGCAAGTGGTGACGGCGGTCCGGGACGTCGGCCGCCGCGTCGCGACGAACTTCCAGCGAGTCGAGGCCACGCGCAAAGCGCAGAATTTTGCCGAGCAGCGGCTCTCCGCCGAGCAGAAGAAGTTCACGGTCGGGATGTCCGATACGTTCCGCGTTCTCCAGGCGCAGCGCGACCTGGCGATCGCGCGCAACACCCTGCTGCGGGCGATCCTGGACTACAACCGGACGCTCAACGACTTCGACGCCATTCAGAAGGCACCGCTGGCCGGACGGTAGATCAGTTCTTAGTGCCCTCCCGCAGACGAGCACGAGGCGGGGGCGGGACAGATCGTCCCCGGTCAGCAAAGGCCATCGCGAGCGCAGTCACACTAAGAACTAGGCACTAAGAACTAAGAACTTCGGGGTAACATCCTCGCCGTGCCCGGCCTGACCGTCACTGTCATTACCAAGAACGAGGCACAGAACCTGGCCGCGGCCCTCGAGTCGGTCGCATGGGCCGACGAGATCGTCGTCGTGGACTCGGGCAGCACCGACGAGACGACGGCGATCGCAAAGCGCTTCACGCCGCACGTGACCGAGCGCGCGTTCCGCGGCTACGGCGAGCAGAAAAACCACGCCGCGTCCCTCGCCCGCCACGACTGGATCCTGTCGCTCGACGCCGACGAGCGCGTCTCGCCGGCGCTCGCCGAAGAGATTCGCGCCCTGCTCGGCGAGGGGCCGTCGGCGCGCGGCTATCGCATCCCGCGCGTGACGTTCCACCTCGGCCGCTGGATCCGCACGACCGACTGGTATCCCGACTTTCAGCTCCGTTTGTACGACCGGCGCGCCGGGCGCTGGTCGGAGCGGCTCGTGCACGAGTCGGTGCAGCCCGAGGGACGGCCGGGACGCCTGCAGGGTGAGCTGTTGCACTTTCCTTACCGCGATCTTGCCGCGCACCTCGAGACGATCGAACGCTACACGACGCTCGCGGCCGAGCAGATGCACCGGGACGGCGCGCGGCCCGGGCTCGTGTCGATGGCGGTGCACCCGCCGCTGGCGTTCCTGCGGAACTACGTCTTGCGCCGCGGCCTGCTCGACGGCGCGGCGGGGCTCAAGATCTCGGCGCTCAACGCGTATTACGTGTATCTGAAGTTTGCGAAGGCGAGGGCATTAGGTTCGGATCGATCCCGGCGTGTGGAGCAGCGCGCCGAGCGTGAGCGAACAGCCTTGAGCCCGCGCGAGGCGGGAAGCCGCCGAGCGCCAGCGAGCGGGGG
>JBOGJB010000131.1:0-2590 GCA_050745085.1 Vicinamibacterales bacterium | reverse complement strand
TCACCGTTGACGGCCGTTCCCAGGTGCCGGCAGCCTCGGGACTGGTCCGCGGCTGTCCGAGATGCTTGTGCCAGATGCTCAAGGCCACGCCGAGCGCGCCGCCGGCGTCCCCGGCCGCGGGCTGAATCCAGATGCGGTCGAACGGCCCTTCGCGCAGGATCCGGCCGTTGCCGACGCAGTTGAGCGCGACGCCGCCCGCAAGACACACGTCGGGCAATCCGGTTTCGCGATGAAGCGTCCGCGCCAGCCGCAGCATCACCTCCTCGGTGACCGCCTGGATCGAGCGCGCCAGATCCATGTCGCGCGCGGTGAGCGGCGCGTCCGGTGCCCGCGGCGGCCCGCCGAACAGCGCGTCGAACCGGCCGTTGGTCATCGTTAGACCGGTGCAGTAGTTGAAGAACGCCATGTTCAGGCGGAACGTGCCGTCCTCCTTCAGGTCGATCAGATGGTCGTAGATCGCTTGGACGTATCGCGGCTCGCCGTACGGCGCGAGGCCCATCAGCTTGTGCTCCCCCGAGTTCACGCGGAACCCCGTGTAGTACGTGAACGAGGAGTAGAGCAGCCCGAGCGAGTGCGGAAAATGGATTTCCCACAGCGGTGTGAGCGACGCGCCCTCGCCGGTCCATGCCGATGTCGTCGCCCACTCGCCGACGCCGTCCAGGCAGAGGATGGCGGCGCGCTCGAAGGGTGACGGGTAGAACGCTGATGCCGCGTGGGACTCGTGATGCTCGGTGAACAGGATCGGCGGCATCGCGGCGCCGTCTCCTGCGATCGACGCGAGCTCGCGCCGGACGAGATCCTTCAGGAACAGCTTGTCGGTCAGCCAGATCGGCATCGCCGCGAGATACGACACGATGCCCCGCGGAGCGAAGGCCAGGTACGTCTCGATCAGCCGCTCAAACTTGACGAGCGGTTTCTCGTAGAAGACGACGGCATCGAGATCCGCGACGCTGGTACGGGCCTCTTCGAGACAGTACCGGATCGCGCGGACCGGGAAGCGCGGATCGTGCCTCTTTCGCGAGAACCGCTCTTCCTGAGCCGCGGCGACGATCGCGCCGTCGCGAACGAGCGCCGCCGCGCTATCGTGGTAGAAGGCCGAAACGCCGAGGATAGAAATCTCGCTCATGCTGTCGGCCGGTCGCCGCCGATTGTAGCGTGTTATCCTCGTCACCCCTCCATGTCCGACGCACCGACCAGCACGCCGCCGGGCTGGCGCCGCCGGGTGTTCCCGCTCCTGGCGGTGCTGCTGCCGCTTGCTCTCGTCGGCGCGCTCGAAGCGGCGCTGCGCGTCGCGGGGGTCGGTCAGTCGTCCTCGTTTTTTCTGCGGGACGGCGATCGCTACCTGACCAACCCGCGGTTCGGCTGGCGGTTCTTCCCTGTGCCGCTCGCGCGCACGCCGCTCGCGCTGTCGTTTCCCTCGCACAAGCCGCCGGAGACCTTCCGCGTGTTCGTGTTCGGCGAATCCGCCGCGATGGGCATCCCCGAGCCGGCGTTCGGCTTCAGCCGCGTGCTGGAGGTGTTGCTCGAGCAGCGCGACCCGCGCGTCGACATCGAGATGATCAACACCGCGATGACGGCGATCAACTCGCACGTGGTCCGCGAGATCGCGCGCGAGTGCGCCGGCTACGAGCCGGATGCGTTCCTCGTCTACATGGGGAACAATGAAGTGGTCGGACCATTCGGCCCCGGGACCGTCTTCACGCGCGGCGCGCCGCCGCTTCCGCTCGTACGGGCGCGGGTGATGGCCGAGCGCACGCGGATCGGTCAGCTCGCGGAGCGCGCGGCGGGCTGGGTCGCGCCGCGCCCGGCGCAGGCTACGCAGTGGCGCGGGATGGAGATGCTGACCGAGGAGCAGATCGCCGCCGACGATCCGCGGCTGGAACGGACGTACGGATCGTTCCGGCGCAACCTCGAAGCGATCCTCGATGCGGCCGAGTCGGCCGGCGTTCCGGCGATCGTGGCGACGGTCGCGACCAACCTTCGCGACAGCCCGCCGTTCGCCTCGCTCCACGGGCGCGACGGGAACGATGCGGGCCTGCAGTATCAGCTGGGCGTGGCGGCGCTCGACGCCGGGCCGCCCGACGAGGCGTCGAGACTGCTTGGCCGCGCGCGCGACCTCGACCTGCTCCGGTTTCGCGCCGATGGCCGCATCAACGCCGTCGTGCGCGAGGTCGCTGGCAGCCGCTCGGCCCGCGGCGTCACGCTCGTCGATGCCGAGCGGATCTTCGCCGACGCGGGCGGCGGGGCGCCGGGCGACGACCTCTTCTGGGAGCACGTCCACTTGAACGAAGCCGGGAACCATCTGCTCGCTCGCGCCTTTGACGAAGCGGTCGCGCCGCTGATGCCGACGCCGCACGATCGTCGGACCGCTGCACCGGCCCACAGACTTTCGCGCGCGCAGGTAGCCGAGCGGCTCGCCCTCACCGATTGGGACCGGCACCGCATGGCGGCCGCGATCCTTCAGATGATGCGGCGGCCGCCGTTCACGCGGCAGCCTGGACACGACGCGCGCATCGAGCGGCGCCGGCGCGAGGTGCTGGCGGCGCGCGACGCCGCGCGCGACGAACTCGACGCGGCCGAAGCGACGTAC
>JBOGJB010000130.1:0-8638 GCA_050745085.1 Vicinamibacterales bacterium | reverse complement strand
AGGCGCCGGAGGGAAGCGCGGCCGGAGGCCGCGCCGCCGAGCGCGAGCGAGCGGGGGTGGGGCCCCGCGAGCGCCTAGAAATGCTGACAGAATCTTCGGGCCGCCCCGATCTCACCACTGCTGGCTGCCGGCTGGTCACGCGCTGGACGACACGCTCGACCGAGACTTCTATCGGACGGAGGAACGGCGCGGGCATGATTCCCATGACGATCGCCATCGCGGCGATTGGCGCGATGACCCACCATTCCCGTGCGGTGAGGTCCTTCAGCTCCGTGTTCTTCTTGTTCGTCACCGGACCGTAGTTCACGCGCTGGAACATCCAGAGCATGTAGACCGCCGAGAGGATCACGCCTGTGGCGGCCACCGACGCGAAGCGCGGATCCCACCGGAACGCGCCCACGAGGATCAAAAACTCGCCGACGAACCCGTTCAGCCCGGGCAGCGCGATCGACGACAGCGTGATGACCAGGAAGGCGGCGGCGAGCCGCGGCGTCACCGTCTTCAACCCGCCGAATTCGGCGATGAGACGCGTGTGACGGCGGTCGGACAGCATCCCGACGATGAGGAACAGGCCGCCCGTGCTGACGCCGTGGTTCAGCATCTGGTAGACCGCGCCCTGCACGCCCTGCACGTTCATCGCGCAGATGCCGAGCACGACGAAGCCGAGGTGGCTGACGCTCGAATAGGCGACCAGCTTCTTCATGTCCGGCTGGACCATCGCGACGAGCGCGCCGTAGACGATTCCTGCGACGGCGAGGCCCGCGAGGTACGGCGCGAAGTACTGCGCCGCCTCTGGAAACAGCGGAAACGCAAATCGGACGAGCCCGTAGGTGCCCATCTTCAGCAGCACGCCGGCCAGGATGACGGAGCCGGCGGTCGGCGCCTCGACGTGCGCGTCGGGCAGCCACGTGTGGAACGGGAAGAGCGGCACCTTGATCGCGAACGCGAGCGTGAACGCGAGGAAGAACCAGAACGCCAGGTGAGACGGCACGTCGAGCCGATACAGCTCGAGCAGGTCGAAGCTGTACTCATTGGTCGCCGCCTGGTGCGCGTAGGCGAGACCGATGATGGCGATGAGCATCAGCACGCTCCCCGCCATCGTGTAGAGGATGAACTTCACCGCGGCGTAAATGCGCCGCTCGTATCCCCAGATGCCGATGAGGAAGTACATCGGCACGAGCATCGCGTCCCAGAACAGGTAGAAGAGGAACAGATCGAGCGAGACGAATACGCCGAGCATGCCGGCCTCGAGCGCGAGGACGAAGAACGAGAACTCGCGGACCATCCTCTTCACCCCCCCGCCCTGAGCCTTGTCGAAGGGCCACGACGACAGGAGCGCGATCGGCGTCAGGAAGCCGGTCAGGACGATCAGGAACAGGCTGATGCCGTCGATGCCGACGTGATAGCTGATACCGAACGACGGCATCCACGCGTAGCGCTCGACGAACTGGAACTCGGGGGACGCGTCCGACGGGTCGAACCGGGCCCACAGCACGAGCGTCAGCGCGAAGACGACGAGCGACGCGGCCAGCGCGACCGCGCGCACGACGCCGTCGCGCCGGCCTCCGCGGTCGCCGGCCAGGATGGCCGCGACAGCTCCGACGAGGGGGAGAACGACAACCAGCGTCAGCAGCATTTGCTTTATATGCGGCGGGGCCAATCCGAGGACTCGCTCAACTTCATCGCCACAGGTAGTACCCCAGGATCACCACGACGCCGAAGAACAGCGACGCGGCGTACGCACGGACCGAGCCGGTCTGCAGCCGCCGCAGCGCCCAGCTCGCGCCCCGAACGATCCCGCCGACGCCATTGACCGCGCCGTCGATCAGCCCGACATCCACGCCGCGCCAGAGCGCGGCGGTCGAGATCCGCTTGATCGGCTGGACGATCGCCGCGTCGTACAGCTCGTCGACGTAGTACTTGTGCAGCAACGCGCGGTACACGCCCGGCACCGTCCGCGCCACCGCCTCCGCCCGGTCGCGGCGCTTGAGGAAGAAGAACGTCGCGACGCCGATGCCGGCGAGCGCGACAACGGTCGACACCGCCATCAGCGTCAGCTCAAGAGATTCATCGGCTGCGGCAACGTGCCCCTGGTCCGGCTTTAGCCGGACCTCAAAGCTCGGCTCGAGAAACTCCCCGATCCGATTCGCGCCGCCCAGCGCGTGCGGCACCCCGACGTACCCGGCGACGATCGATCCAATGCCGAGCACGATGAGCGGAATCGCCATCGAGGGCGGCGCGTCGTACGCGGCGCCTGCGGCCGGCGCCGAGCGCGAATCCACGAGGCGCCCGCGCCGCTCCCCGTGAAACGCGAGGAACACCAGCCGGAACATGTAGACGGCCGTGAGGAACGACGTCACGACCGCGACCACCCAGAGCAGGCGGTGCCCGCTCGCGAACGTGCGGAAGAGAATCTCGTCCTTGCTGAAGAATCCGGAGAACAACGGCACGCCCGAGATCGCGAGCGCCCCGACGAGGAACGTCCAGTACGTGACCGGCAGCGCCCGCCTGAGCCCGCCCATGTAACGCAGGTCCTGCTCCCCCGCGAGCGCATGGATGACGGCGCCCGACCCGAGGAACAGCAGCGCCTTGAAGAACGCGTGCGTGTAGAGGTGGAAGATGCCGGCCGCGTACGCGCCGACCCCCATCGCGAGGAACATGTAGCCGAGCTGCGAGACCGTCGAGTACGCGAGGACACGCTTGATGTCGGTCTGCACGAGGCCGATCGTCCCCGCCAGGAGCGCGGTCGCGACTCCGACGAGGGAGACGACGTCGAGCGTGATCGGCGCGTGACTGAAGAGCACGGCGGTGCGTCCGATCATGTACACGCCCGCCGTCACCATCGTCGCGGCGTGGATGAGCGCCGAGACCGGCGTCGGCCCCTCCATCGCATCCGGGAGCCAGACGTGGAGCGGAATCTGCGCGCTCTTCCCCGTGGCGCCGGCGAAGAGGAGAAGCGTGATGATCGTCAGCGTTCCCATGGTCGCCTCGACCGGCATCGATGCGGCGGCGGCGGCGACCTGCTGAAAGTCGAGCGTCCCGAACGTGTCGAACGCCAGCAGCATCCCGAGGAGGAAGCCGACGTCGCCGACGCGGTTGACGACGAAGGCCTTTTTGCCGGCGTCCGCCGCCGACGGCTTCTGGAACCAGAAGCCGATCAGGAGGTACGAACAGAGGCCGACCCCTTCCCAGCCGACGAACATCACGGGGAAGTTCGCCCCGAGCACCAGGACGAGCATGAACGCCGCGAACAGGTTCAGGTACGAGAAGTAGCGCGCGAACTCCGAGTCGCTCTCCTCGTGCATGTACGCGGTCGAGTAGACGTGAATGAGCGACCCGATGCCGGTGACGACCAGGATCATCAGCGCCGAGAGAGGATCGACCCGCAGCGTGAACGGGATGTTCAAATCCCCGGACGGGATCCACTCGAAGACTGTCTGCTCGAGCGCATGGCCCGGCATGCCGATCATCCGGCCGACGACCGCCACCGACACGCCGAACGCCGCGAACATCAGCCCGGTGGCGAACCGCCCGGAGACGTGCTTCGACCGACGGCGCCCGAGCGTCGCGTTGAAGAGGAACCCGATAAACGGCAGCAGCGGGATGAGCGCTAGCATCTTTTCTTTGTTGCGCTGGGGCCCCACCCCCAGCGCCTACCACGTTCGTTTGAGCTCGCGGGGCCCCACCCCCGCTCGCTCGCGCTCGGCGACTTCGCGCCTCGCTCGGGCTCAAGGCTGTTCGCTCTCGCTCGGCGCGCTGACTTCATCATTCGTCCTTCTGCCTTCAACCTTGGGATTGCCCCGCCGGCGCATTCACCATTTCAGACTCATGAACGCGTCCGGGCTGAGCGTCTCCCGGTGGCGGAAGAGGGCGATGATGATCGCGAGCCCCACCGCCGCCTCGGCCGCCGCGACGGTCATGACGAAGAACACGATGATCTGGCCGTCCACGGTGCCGAGATAGCGTCCGACGGCGACGAACGTCAGGTTGACCGCGTTCAACATGATCTCGATCGACAGCAGGATCGTGATCAGGTTGCGCCGCAGGAACACCCCGGCCGTGCCGATGGTGAAGAGCACGGCCGACAGCACGAGAAAATAATTCAGCGACGGCATCACTCTTCTATCCCCTGCGCGCGGGGCCCGCGCCTTCGCTCGGCTTCGGCGGCGCTCGCCATAGCCTTGGCGGAGGTGGCCACCCCCGCGCGCCCGCTCCGCGCCGCTGGCGCTTCGCGGTCTTCTTCTCGTCGAGCGAGCACCACGGCGCCGACCATCGCGACCAGGATCAGCACCGACGTGACCTCGAAGGCGAACGCGTGCTTCGTGAAGAGCGCGATGCCGATCTCGCGGACCGAGGTCAGCGGCGCCGCCGCGTCGCCGGCAACGAACCACTCCTCGCGGACGCGCAGGAGCGCCCAGACCAGCTCGATGCCAAGCACCACCGCGAGCAGACCGCCCACCGTCCTCGCGCGTCCAGCCGCGAGCAACCCGGCCGGCGCCGGCTCCTCCCGCGGCACGTTGAGGAGCATGACCACGAAGAGGAACACCACCATGATCGCGCCGGCGTAGATGATGATCTGCGTCACCGCGGCAAACGGGGCATCGAGCAGCACGTAGAGGCCGGCCAGCGCGCCGAACGACACGATCAGGAGCAGCACGCTGTACATCGGGTTCCGCTGTCCGATGACGAGCAGCGACGCGACGACCGCGAGCGCGCCGAAGCCGTAGAAGAAGACCCAGTCCATCGTTTTTTGCTTTGCCGCGGGGCCCCACCCCCGCGGCCTACCACGCCTCGCTCACGCTCGGCGCGCTGATTCGCGGCGTCAACCCCACTGTGTGATTGCGACGGCGGCCGTGACCAGCAGGTTGAGCACGGCCACCGGCAGCAGCCACTTCCAGCCGAACTCCATGAGCTGGTCGTAGCGGTAGCGCGGCAGCGTCCAGCGCATCCAGATGTAGAAGAACAGCAGCGCGAACACCTTCACGAGGAACCAGACCCAGCCGAGCCACTCCGGCAGGAACGGTCCGTGCCAGCCGCCGAGGAACAGGCTCGTCGCGACCGCCGAGACCGTGACCATGTTCACGTACTCCGCGAGGAAGAACATCGCGAAGCTCATGCTGCTGTACTCGGTGTGGTACCCCGCGACGAGCTCCTGCTCCGCCTCGGGAAAATCGAACGGCGCGCGGTTGGTCTCCGCCACGCCGGCAATCATGTACACGAGGAAGCCGACCGGCTGCAGGAACACGTACCAGCGCGGGAGGAACCCGAACCAGGTCCCGGCCTGCGCGTCGACGACCTCGCGGAGCGAGAGCGAGCCGGCCAGGATGATGACCGACGCCAGCGCCAGGCCGTACGACAGCTCATAGCTGATCATCTGTGCCGACGAGCGCAGGCCGCCGAGCAGCGAGTACTTGCTGTTCGAGCTCCAGCCCGCGAGGACGATGCCGTAGATCCCCATCGACGTGATCGCGAAGATGACGAGCATCGCCACGTTCACGTCGGTCACCTCGAGCCCGATCGGCTCCGGCAGCAGGCCGAAGAACGTCGTCTCCGCGCCGAAGGGCACGACCGAGAACGCGGCGAATGCCGCGGTCGCCGACAGGATCGGCGCGAGCGCGAAGAGCAGCGCGTCGGCCGCCTTCGGCCGCAGCTCCTCTTTCATCAGGAGCTTGACGATGTCGGCAAAGGGCTGAAGCAGCCCATACGGTCCGACCAAGTACGGGCCGTACCGCTGCTGCATCCACGCGGCCACCTTCCGTTCCATGTACACGAGCCCGGCCGCCGAGCTGAGCAGCATGACGAACGTGAAGCCGATGAGGCCCAGGCGGGCGACGATTACTGGATCCACTCAGTCAAATGCCCAATGCCTAATGCCTAATGCCCAAAGCCCAAAGCCCAAAAGCCGGAGACCGCAGTCCCTTTCGGCATTCGGCAGTGGGCATTCGGCATTGTCGGGAACACCATCACTGATGCGCGACCACCGTCGTGTCGCGTCGTCGCCACTCGGCCGGTACAGTGCACCGGCCCTCGCGGATGTGCGCCTCGTATTCCGCCCGGAAGTGCCTCAGCGTCGTCAGGGCCGGCGCGACGGCGGCGTCGCCGAACGCGCAGAGCGTCTTTCCGGCGATGTTCGCGCTGATGTTCTCGAGCAGCGCGAGGTCGCGCGGGTCCCCTTCGCCGCGCTCGATGCGCTGCAGGATCTTGTAGAGCCAGTCGGTCCCCTCGCGGCACGGGGTGCATTTGCCGCAGGACTCGTGACGGTAGAAGTGCAGCAGGTTCTCGGCCGCCCAGACCATGCACGTCGTGTCGTCCATGACAATGATGCCGGCCGAGCCGAGGAACGAGCCGGCCTTCTGCACGGCGTCGAAGCTGGCCGGCACGTCGAGCTGGTCCGGCAGCAGGATGGGCACCGACGATCCGCCCGGGATGACCGCCTTGATCGTGCGCCCGTCGAGCGGGCCCCCGGCGTGCGTGTAGATGAGGGTCTTCAGCGTCGTGTGCATCGACGCTTCGTACACGCCAGGCCGCTTCACGTGACCGCTGATGCAGTAGAGCTTCGGACCGCCGTTCTTCTCGGGCCCGAGTCCCGCGAACCACGCGGCGCCGTTCGTGAGGATCGCCGGCAGGTTGCAGAGCGTCTCGACGTTGTTGACGGCGGTCGGACAGCCGTACAAGCCCGCCACCGCCGGAAACGGCGGCTTCAGCCGCGGCTGCGCGCGCTTTCCTTCGAGCGACTCGAGCAGCGCCGTCTCCTCCCCCGCCTCGTACGCCCCCGCGCCGCGGTGAACGTAGATGTCGCAGTCGAAGCCGGATCCGAGGATGTTCTTCCCGGCGTATCCGGCCCTGTACGCCGCCTCGATCTCGCGCTCGAGGATTTCCTGCACGTGGTAAAACTCGCCGCGGATGTAGATGTAGGCGACCTTCGCGCCGATGGCGTGGCAGCCGATGAGGCACCCTTCGAGGAGCTGGTGCGGGTAGCGCTCCATCAGCACGTGGTCCTTGAAGGTCCCCGGCTCGCTCTCGTCCGCGTTGCAGCAGAGGTACTTCGGCTTGGGTGAGTCGCGCAGGACGAACTGCCACTTCATGCCGGTCGGGAAACCGGCGCCGCCGCGCCCGCGCAGACCGGAGGCCTTGACCAGCTCGATGACCTGGTCCGGCTTCATCGCGAGCGCCTTCTTCAGCCCCTCGTAGCCCTGGTGCTTCAGATAGAAGTCGAGGGTGTACGAGTGCGGCTCACGAACGTATCTGGTTATGACGGGTTCAAACGTCATCTTCTTTTGCTTTGCGCTGGGGCCCCACCCCCAGCGCCTGCCACGCCTCGCTCACGCTCGCCCTTCGACCCGGCTCAGGCGACCCTGAGCTCGCCGAAGGGTCGGCGCGCGCAGTCCCCTTCGGCATTCGGCATTCGGCCTTCGGCATTGCTCATTTCTCGACCTTCAAGTGACAGCCAGACAGCGCTGCCTCTCCCCGTGCTCGCAGCGCATCCACCAACTCGCCGGCTTTGTCCGGACTCAGCTTCTCGTGCCAGTGATCGTTGACCATGACGACCGGCGCGCGGTCGCAGGCGCCGAGGCACTCGACCTCGACGAGCGTGAACGTGCCTGACGGATCGGTCTCGCCGAGACGGCAGCCGATCTTCTCCGCCAGCTCCCCGGTGACGCGCTCGGCCCCCGCCAGGGCGCAGGACAGCGTGCGGCAGACGTTCAGCACGTAACGCCCCACGGGCTTCGTGTAGAACATCGTGTAGTACGACACGACGTCCTCGACGTCTGCAGCGGAGCATCCGATCACCTGCGCGACGTGCCTCATCGCATGGCCCGTGATGTAGCCCTGCTGCTTCTGCGCGAGGTAGAGCGCCGGGAGGATCGCCGAGCGGCGCCGCTCGGGTGGATACCGCTTCGCGATCTCTTCCAGCTTCGCGCGGTGCTCCGGCGTGTACTCGAACGGCGGCCCCATCTCCGCGAGCTTCCTCGTCGATCGATGCTGATCGGCGCCGTACGGGATGAGCGGGTGGAACGTCATCGGTCGACGTCTCCCATGACCACGTCGGTCGAGCCGATGACGGCGACAACGTCTGCGATGAGCCCGCCGACGATGATCTTCGGCAGCGCCTGGCATGCGTAGAAGGACGGCGCGCGCGACTTGATCCTCCACGGCCGGTTCGTTCCGTCGGACACGATGTAGAAGCCGTGCTCGCCACGCGGGCCTTCGACCGGGACGTACGCATCCCCGGGCGGCGTCGTGAAGCCCTGCGAATAGATCAGGAAGTGCTGGATTAACGCTTCCATCTCGGTGTAGACACGGTCTTTCGGCGGCGGGACGTACCGGTAGTCCTGGATGTCGTACTGACCCGTCGGCGAGATCCGTTCGAGCGCCTGCCGCGCGATCCGCACGCTCTGCTGCATCTCCTCCATCCGGACGAGATACCGGTCGTAGACGTCGCCGTTGACACCGAGGGGCACCTCGAAGTCGTAGGTCTCGTAGCCGAGATACGGAAAGACCTTGCGCACGTCGTACGGGATGCCGATCGCGCGCGCCATCGGTCCGACCAGCCCGTACTGGATGTGATCTTCGCGGGAGAGCCGGCCGACGCCCTGCGTCCGCTTCATCCAGATCTCGTTCTTGGTCAGCAGCCCTT
>JBOGJB010000129.1:0-4433 GCA_050745085.1 Vicinamibacterales bacterium | reverse complement strand
GATTGAGAAGCTGTCGCGCCGCGAAGATTTGTCGTCAGAGGAAGCGGCCGGCGCCATGGCCGAGATCATGGACGGGCGCGCGCAGCCGGCGCAGATGGCCGGCTTCCTCATCGGGCTGTCGATGAAGGGAGAGCGGCCGGCGGAGATCGTCGGCCTCGCGCGGACGATGCGCGAGCGGGCCATGAAGCTGTCCAGGCCGGTCGGGGACGTGTTCGACACGTGCGGCACCGGAGGCGATCGCGCGCACACGTTCAACGTGTCCACCGTCGCGGCGCTCGTGCTCGCCGGCTGCGGCGTCCACGTCGCCAAGCACGGGAACCGATCCGTGTCGAGCCGCTGCGGCAGCGCGGATCTCTTTGAGGCGCTCGGCGTGAAGATTACTGCGGCGCCAGAAGTCGTGGAGCGATCCCTGCACGAGGTGGGCATCGCCTTCTTCTTCGCCCAGACGTTTCACCCGTCGATGCGGCACGCGGCACCGACGAGAAAAGAGCTCGGCGTGCGGACCGCGTTCAACCTCCTCGGCCCGCTCACCAATCCCGCCGGCGCGACGCGGCAGCTCGTCGGCGTGCCCCGTCCGGAGCTGACCGAGCTGGTCGCGCGCGCGCTCGCGCTGCTCGGCGCCGAGCGCGCCTGGGTCGTGCACGGCGCCGATGGCCTCGACGAGATCTCGACAACCGGCTACACAAAAGTGTCGGAATGCCAGAACGGCGCGGTCCGCACGTTCTACGTCCATCCCGCCGAGTTTGGCCTGCCCAAGACGACGCCGGAGGCGTTGAAGGGAGCAGATGCCTCACTGAACGCCACGATCGCCCGTTCGATCCTCGACGGTCGGGCGGGCGCGCCGCGCGACATCGTTCTGCTCAATGCGGGCGTGTCCCTCCTGATTGCAGGCGCCGCAGCGTCAGTCGCGGACGGCATCCGGCGGGCGGCTGAGTCGATTGACTCAGGTGCGGCGGCCGCGGCGCTGGATCGCCTGGTGAAAGCTTCGAATGGCTGAGACCTTGCCGCGCGCCGATCTGCTCGAAACGGTCGTCGCTGCCACGCGGCGCTCCGTCGCGGCGCGCGAGCAGGCCATACCGCGGGCGGCGCTGGAGCGACGGCTGGAGGGCGGGCCTCGCGTGGGGCGCGAGCCGCTGGAGGACGGGGCGTTTCGCCGCGCGCTGACGTCAGGTCCCAGTCCCCGCGTCATCGCAGAATGCAAACGCCGATCACCGTCGCGCGGCGTGCTGCGCCGCGCGTACGACCCGGCGTTGATCGCAGCCGCGTACGCGCGGGCCGGCGCGGCGGCGATCTCGGTGCTGACCGAGCCGTCCTTCTTCGACGGCGCGCCCGAGCATCTGGCAGCCGTCCGCGCGGCGGTCGAAATCCCCGTCCTGCGGAAGGACTTCATCGTGACCGGGTATCAGCTCCTGGAAGCGCGAGCGATCGGAGCCGACGCGGCGCTGTTGATCGTCGCGGCGCTCGACGACCGGGAGTTGACCGGATTGCTGAAGCAGGCGCGCGCGCTCGGCCTCGACGCGTTGGTGGAAGTGCACGGCGAGGCGGAGCTGGGGCGCGCCATCGACGCCGGGGCGGACATCATCGGCGTCAACAATCGCAATCTGCGATCGCTCGACGTCACGCTCGACGTCACGCGGAGACTCGTGCCACGCATCCCGGCTGGCGTCGTCAAGGTCGCAGAGAGCGGGCTGAGAACCAGTGACGATCTTGCTGCGCTGGTCGACGCCGGTTACCACGCGTTTCTCGTCGGTGAAAGGCTCATGACGGCGGCCGATCCGGGGACCGCTTTGCGGGAACTCATCGGCGCCGGACCGGGGACGGACCAGGGACCACGGATCAACGACCAGGGACGACAGGGCCTATGACGCTCGTCAAGATCTGCGGGATCACGCGTGTCGAGGATGCGCTCGAAGCGGCCGCGCTCGGCGCCAGCGCCATCGGCCTCGTGTTCTGGTCGCGCAGCCCGCGCGTCATCGATCCCGTCTCGGCGCGCGCCATCGTCGAGGCGCTGCCCCCGCTCGTCACGCCGGTCGGCGTGTTCGTGGATCAGCCGGTGGCAGAGGTGGAGCGCATTGCGGCGGAGGCGCGGCTTGGGGCCGTCCAGCTGCACGGCCGCGAGACGCCAGAGTACTGCGGGCGGGTGCGGCGGCCCCTGATCAAGTCGTTCGGCGTGGATGGGTCGTTCGACGAAGCCGTCCTGCAGTCGTATCCGGCCGGCATCACCGTGCTGCTCGACGCCCGGGACGACGAGAAGCACGGCGGAACCGGGCGCCGGATCGACTGGACCGTCGCCGCGCGCGTGGCGGGCGCGCGCCGGGTGATGCTCGCGGGTGGGCTCGACGCCGGCAATGTCGAGGACGCCATCCGCACGGTACGGCCGTTCGCGATCGACGTCAGCTCCGGCGTCGAGCGCACGCCGGGAATCAAGGATCAGGACAAGATGCGAGCGCTATTCACCGCGGTCCGCCGCACTGAGACCTGAGGATTGAGAACTGAGGGCTGACCGTTGATGCTCACTCCCGGTCCATCGTTCGGACGCCGCGACCCCGACTCCAGGGGCTACTTCGGTGAATACGGCGGCCGGTTCGTGCCCGAGACGCTCGTCGCCCCGATCGAAGAGCTGGAGCGGGCGTACCTCGAGGCGCGTGCAGACGAGGCGTTCCGGGCGAGGCTGACCGGCCTGTTGACCGACTACGTCGGGCGGCCGACGCCGCTGTACGAGGCCGCGCGGCTCCGCGCCGCGTGGGGCGGGGCCGCGATCTTTCTCAAGCGGGAAGACCTCGCCCACACGGGCGCGCACAAGATCAACAACGCGATCGGCCAAGCGCTCCTCGCATCGCGCCTGGGCAAGCGCCGGGTCGTCGCCGAGACCGGCGCGGGGCAGCACGGCGTTGCGACGGCGACCGCGTGCGCGCTCTTCGGCCTGGATTGCTGCGTCTACATGGGATCGGAGGACATGGCACGGCAGGCGCCGAATGTGTTCCGCATGCGCCTGCTCGGTGCCGAGGTTCGTGCGGTCGAGGCCGGCAGCCGCACGCTGAAGGACGCGATCAACGAGGCCATGCGCGACTGGGTAACCAACGTCACCGACACCTACTATCTGCTCGGCTCGGTGCTCGGGCCGCATCCGTACCCGCTCATGGTCCGCGAGTTTCAGTCGGTCATCGGTTGCGAGGCGCGCGCGCAGATCCTCGAGCGGACCGGCGCGCTCCCGCGGGCGGTCGTCGCGTGCGTCGGCGGCGGCAGTAACGCGATGGGCATCTTCGACGCGTTCCTGGAGGACCGCGACGTTCGCCTCGTCGGCGTGGAGGCGGGCGGAGAAGGCATCGTCGCCGGACGGCACGCGGCCAGGTTCGCCGGCGGCGACGCGGGCGTCCTCCAGGGCACGCGAAGCTACGTGCTGCAGGATGCCGCGGGCAACATCGAGCTGACGCACTCGATTTCGGCCGGCCTCGACTACGCGGCGATCGGACCGGAGCACGCCTGGCTGCGCGAGCGCGGCCGCGCGGAGTACGCGTACGCGACGGACGCCGAGGCTCTCGAAGGGTTTCAGACGCTCGCGAAGCTGGAGGGCATCATCCCGGCGCTCGAGTCGGCGCACGCGATCGCGCATGCGCGCACGCTCGCGCGCGAGCTCGGGCGCGGCGCGCGAATCCTGATCAATCTCTCGGGGCGCGGCGACAAGGACGTCGCCACGGTCGCGCGCGCGCTGGAGGGTCGTTGATGGCGAACACCAATCGCCGCGGTTCAGGGCTTGATGCCTGTTTCTCGAACATGCGGGACGCGGGACGTACAGGCCTCGTGACGTACGTGACCGCTGGCGATCCGGATCTCGAGCGGACGCCGGGCATCCTCGCGGCGCTCGCGCGCGGCGGCGCAGACGTCATCGAGCTGGGCATCCCGTTCTCGGATCCGCTCGCCGACGGCCCCGTCATCCAGCGCGCGTCTGAGCGGGCGCTCGCAGCCGGGACAACGCTCGAACGAGCGCTCGACATGTTGGCGTCGGTCCGCCGGGATGTGCCGCTGCCGGTCGTCGTCTTCACCTACGCGAACCCCGTGCTGCGCCTGGGTGCCGGGCGGTTCGCCGCCCGGGCCGCCGCGGCGGGCGTCGACGGCGTCCTGGTGCTCGATCTTCCGATTGAAGAGGCAGGATCGCTCAGGCAGACGCTTTCCTCCGCTGAAATTGATACGATCTTTCTGTTGAGCCCCACGACGACGCGCGCCAGGATCGAGCGAGCGGCGGCGCTGGGGCGGGGGTTTCTGTATGGCATCTCGCGGCTCGGCGTCACCGGCGCGCGGACGGCGCTCTCGGCCGACGCCGCGGCGCTCGCCGAGCGGGTCGCTGCCCTGAACCGCGTCCCGATCTTCAGCGTCCTGTCCGAGCCCGCCCGCGCCCGGATCGCGGCTGCGAGCCGCGAGCGTCTGTTCACGGC
>JBOGJB010000128.1:0-7385 GCA_050745085.1 Vicinamibacterales bacterium | reverse complement strand
CGTGCGCGGAGCGTCGGCGCGCCGAGGGCGTCGACGTTACCGCGTACACGACCGAGGCGAGCGCGGACGACCTCGACGATCTGCGCGCCGCGCTCGGCGCCGCGCGCCTCAACCTGTTCGGGTTCAGCTACGGCACGCACCTCGCGCTGACCGCCATGCGCCGTCACGGCGATCGCCTCGGGCGCATCGTCCTTGCGGGCACGGAGGGGCCCGATCACACGTACAAGCTGCCCTCGGTCCTGGATCGGCAGATTGACACGGTGGCCGCGCTCGCGGCACGTGATCCGGCGGTCGCGTCGGACGTACCTGACATGGCCGGGCTGTTGCGACAGATCCTCCAGCGCCTCGGGCGCGAGCCGCGGAAACTCACGATCGCCAACATGCGCGGCGCCGAGCGCACGATCACGGTCGGCGCCTGGGGGTTCCTGTATCTGCTTCGCCGTGACATCGGCGACACCAACGATCTTCCAGGCTTCCCGCGGCTGCTGCACCAGATCGCGCGCGGCGAGCTGGACGCGCTGACGCGGCTGGCCGAGCGGCGCTTCACGCAGCTCGCATCCGGCACGCCGCTCATGCCGATCGCGATGGACTGCGCGTCGGGCGTGTCTGCCGCGCGCGCCGCCCAGATCGCGGCTGAAACGCGGAGCTCGACCTTCGGCGTAATGACGAACTATCCGTTCCCCGAGGTCTGCGACACACTCGGGCTGAAACCGCTCGGCGACGAGTTCCGCGCGCCGCTGGTCAGCCGTCTGCCGGTCCTGTTTATCAGCGGCACGCTAGACGCCAACACACCGCCGCATCAGGCGGAGGAGATCCGCCGGGGCCTTCCGCTCGCCACGCACATCATCGTCGAAGGGGCGGGGCACGAGAGCACGCTCCCTCTGCCAGAGGTCGAGCAGGCGATCCTCGACTTCCTGGGGGGGAAGGATGTTCGGGGGAGACACCTGCAGATCCCCTTGAAGTTCACGCCGGTCAGATAGGCGCCAGGACGCGGAGATGGAGGGAGGGCGCGGAGACGTACTGAACGCGGAGCCCGCAGAGCACGCAGAGACTCTCTTGGGTGATGAAAACTGTCACTTGCGCCATCAGGAAGGGTGGCAAAGACTTCAGCATTTTTCCGACTCTTCGCTCAAGTCTCGAACAATTGCCATAGATCCGGGTCCGGCACGCCCGGTGCACTGCGGCTGGCATGCTCAGTCTGACGTGAACGAGGTCCCCGAACATGGAAGCCGCCCGGTGGGACCACCGCCCGGGCCGCCGCCCATTCCGTTGCCTCCACGCAAACCGTAATCGAACGACGTAGAGCCCGCAATGCGAAGCTCTGCGTGCTCCGCGAGCGCCGCGTTGAGATCGTCTCTGCGTCCTCCCTCCAACTCCGCGTGCTATCTCACCCGATGACAGTGGTAGCACCCGAAGCCGAACCGCGATCGGTTCGCGCGGTATGAGGAGGCGAAGTCGTAGGCGGGGCGGCCGAGGAGGCGCGCCATGCCGGGCATCACGATCTGGCGCATGTAACTGGCGGTCGCCTGTCGATCGTCCTGCGCGAGGTCGGCGTAGACCGCGTTGCGGAGCTGCGGATCGGGCGACATCCACGCGTACAGCTCCGTCCCTCCGAACCCGCCGGCCCGCACCTTCGGGTACGGCAGCTCGGAGACCCCGGGCATCGCCCAACCCCGCGCGTCGCCCTCGGCGCCGTGACAAGTGGCGCACGTCACGCGATCGGCGCTGCCGACGACCGGGCCGAGCGCGCGGCGGGCCCACGGCATGACGTCCCGCTCCATGAAGCGCACGATCGCTGCGGTGTCGCGCTTCACGCCGCCGGGATAGATCGCGTCGTTCTTCGGGTACGCGATCGACGGTTCTTCACCTTTGATCTGAATCGCGAGGACCGCGACGGCGATCGCCACGAGGGCGGCCGCGGCAATCGAGCGCGCCGGCACCGGCGCTGCCGACCGCACCGCCTCCTCGACGAGCGCAGCATCTATCGCCAGCTCCGCCTCTTGCCGTCCGACGAGTTGCTGCACGAGCGCGAGGATCTGACAGCGCGAAAGCCGATGGAGCACGAGCGGCGGCTCCGACGGGACGCGACGGCTGAGGATGACGCTACGGCGTTTGAGCGCTCGCTCGAGAAGCGTTTGAGGCCGGGCGTCCAGCCCGACGATCTCATCCAGCGGGATGCCGGCCTCGTCCTCTTCGCCGCCTCCAGAGACGAGGCGCAGGTCGGTCAGCACGTACATCGCGCCCGCGCGGCGCGGCCATGGGCGCGCGGTCCATACGACCCGCTCCCAGGCGAGCGGCGTGAACGGCGTATCGTCTCTCACAGGTCCATTCTACGATCGGCGCGCATCTGCGCTAATCTCCCGCATCATGAGCACCCTGAGCACCCTGAGCACCGTGAGCACCCTCCTCCTGTCGGCGTTTCTCGTGGCGGTCCCGTCCGGTCAGACGTCATCGCCAGACTCGATCCTCCCGTGGCTCGAGTCGCGCGCCGACACCTACGGCAAGATCGCGCATCAGATCTGGGGGTACGCGGAGGTCGGCTATCAGGAGCAGAAGAGCAGTGCGCTCCTGCAGCAGCATCTTCGTGAGGCGGGCTTCACGGTCGACGCGGGCGTGGCCGAGATCCCGACCGCTTTCATCGCGGCGTGGGGCAGCGGGAAACCGGTCCTCGCGTTCATCGGGGAGTTCGACGCGCTGCCTGGACTCTCGCAGGAGGCCGTGCCCCAGCGCAAGCCGATGCAGGCGGGCGCGCCGGGCCACGGCTGCGGCCATCATCTGCTCGGCACCGGTTCAATGGCGGCCGCGATTGCGCTCAAGGAGTGGCTCGCGGCGAACAAACGTCCCGGCACCATCCGCTACTACGGCACGCCGGCTGAAGAAGGGGGCTCGGGCAAGGTCTATATGGTTCGCGCGGGCCTGTTCAAGGATACGGACGCGGTGATTGCCTGGCATCCCGGCGACGGCAACGGCGTGGACGGCGGATCCACGCTCGCGAACATCACCGGCAAGTTCCGCTTTCATGGTGTCTCGGCCCACGCTGCCGGGGCGCCGGAGCGCGGCCGCTCGGCGCTCGACGGGCTCGAGGCCATGACCTTCATGATCAACCTGATGCGCGAGCACGTCCCGGACGCGACTCGGCTCCACTACGTCATTACCCGCGGCGGCGGTGCCCCCAACGTCGTCCCGGACTTCGCGGAGCTGTATCTTTACGCGCGCCATCCGGACATGCGGACGCTCGACGCGATCTGGGATCGCCTCGTCAAGGCGGGCGAAGGCGCCGCGCTCGGGACCGGGACGCGGATGGAGTACGAGATCACCGGCGCCGTGCACAGCCTGCTCAGCAACGCGGCGCTCGGGCGCGTGATGCACGATCAGCTCACGCGCGTCGGCGGCGTCCGCTACTCGCCGCAGGAGGCAGCGTTCGCCGCCGATCTCCGCAAGTCATTCGACGTGGCCCCGCCGGGGCAGAACAGTCAGGAACGGATCGATCCGATCGCCGGCGGCGTCAGCAGCGCATCGACGGACCTGAGCGACGTGAGCTGGAACGTCCCGACCGTGCACCTCGGCGCCGCGACGTATGTGCCGGGCACGCCCGGGCACAGCTGGCAGGCCACCGCGTGCGGCGGGATGTCGATCGGCCGGAAGGGTATGATGGTCGCGGCCAAGACGATGGCGCTGACCGCCGCCGCGATCGTCAACGACCCGCAGGTCCTCGCCAGAGCGAGGCGGGAGTTCGACAAGAAGCGCGAAGGGTTTGTCTACAAAACGAGGCTGCGGGACAGGAAGCCTGCTTTAGACTATCGAAAATAGTTCTTAGTGCTTGGTGCTTAGTTCTTAGTGTGACTTCACTCGCGACGGTCTTCGCTGAATGTTCTTATCTGGCCGCGCGTGTCACGCTGTCCAGTCTGTTGCGTCTCCGCTCAGGAATCGTTAGCGGCCTGCCGTGACGCCACCGCAGACAGAAACGGCAAGCGAAGACACGAGATCCAACTGTCAGCAACGACCGTCGCGAGTGCAGTCAGACTAAGCACTAAGCACTAAGGACTAAGGACTAAGGACTAAGGACTAAGGACCGACTATTTCACCCCGTAGTTGTACAGGTAGAAGGCCTCAGCCGCCCCCTCGTCTTCGACCGTGGCCTCGCGGGACGGATCCGGGATCCGGTGGCGGATCGCCTTGAGCGTGCGCAGATAGACGACGGCTGCGTGGCGATCTTCCTCCGACCAGCGAGAGAAGGTAGCCCACGGCATCAAGCGGTGAAAGACCTGGCGGCCGTCCGGACTGATCCCGCTCCGCAGCACCAGCTTGATCTCCTCGTCGGTCCACTTGCCGAGACCGGTCTCGGCGTCCGGCGTCAAGTTGGGCGTGATGGACGTGCCGGCCTGCCCGTGCACCATCTTCATGCCACCGGCGAGATACATGTCGTAGGCCGGTCCCCTCGGTCCAGGCGTGATGTGACAGCCCACGCAGCCGGTCGTCATGACGAGATAGCGTCCGCGCTCCGCGATGAGCCGCGCGGCCGGATCCTTGATCTGATTCACCTGCGGCGCCGCGGTCGCTTCCCTGCGTATGTACTCCTCGGGAGGCGTCGCGTTGAACGGCGGGATGAGGTAGAGAAACGCGAGCAGCCCGCCGAGTGCGAGGATTACCGCGACGAGCAGCGTCCACCTCAGGACCCGCATGACCCGCGATCCTCGTGATCTCGGGCTCATGAGCGTGACCCCGCATTGCCGGGATAGGCTGACGCTGGCGGATCGACGCCGAGAATCAGCATCTTGAACTTTGCCCAGAGATAAAAGGGCAGCGCCGGCCGCGACGGCCCGGGAATCCGGTTGACGATCGCCGGCAGCGTACGGAGGTAGGCGACCAGCGCGCGCTGATCGTCGTCCGTCAGGCCTGCGTACGATGTCCACGGCATCGGGTAGGGCAGCATCCGCGAGCCGTCGCGGCGGATGCCGCGCGTCACGGCCCGCTTGATCTCCTCGTCGGTCGCCGCGCCGAGGCCGGTCGCCTTGTCGGTCGTCAGGTTGGTGCTGACGAAGTCGCCGAACGGGTTGATCCGGAATCGCATGCCGCCTGCGAGGTGCAGCTCCTCGATCCGGCTGCCGTCCTCGCGGATCGGCGAGTGGCAGTCGCCGCAGAGCAGCGTGTCGGCGAGATGCCGCCCGCGCTGGACCGGATCTTCGCGCCACTCCTGCGCCTGGCGCCCGTAAAACGCCCTTACCTCGTCCGCCGTCATGCCCCAGAGCGGCTCGCGCGCGAGCGACACGACGTAGTGCGCGAGATCCCAGAGCTCGTCGTCCGGCGCGGCGGTGGCGAACGCGGGCATCGGCGTCCCGCTCATCCCGGTGCGCATGCGAAGGTAGACGTCGCGCGCGGACGGCCCGCCGCGAAAGGTCCAGGGCTCGGTGAGGTCCGTCGCGTCGATCCGACGGTTCCAGTCGTCGGTCATCCCGCTGGCGATGGCGCCGGTCCCGCGCCCGTCTGCGCCGTGGCACGCGGCGCAGCCGAGGCGGCCGTACGCAGTCTGTCCGCGAGTCACGCTCTGCGCCGTCAGCGACGCCGGCAATCCCGCGACGATCGGCTGCGGAGCATCAGACGTGAAACGCGGCGAGAACGACTTGACGTAGGTGACGACGTTGCGCACGTCGTCGGCCGAGAGCCGGCTGCGCCAGGCAGGCATCGAGGTGCCGGGGATCCCGTCGAGGATCGTCCGCGCCAGATCCTCATCGGTGGGCACGCTGCCGGTCTCCGTCGTGCGGAGCTTGAACTTGCCCGCGGTGAAGTCGAGCGGACGGGGATGCAGATAGCCCGAGACCGGACCGTCGCCGCGCCCCGACGCGCCGTGGCAGTACGCGCAGCGCTGCTCGTACACGACCTTGCCGGCCTGCAGCGGTGTTTCGGTCGCCAGCGGCTGCGCGGCGCGCGCGCCGTGCCAGAAGCCGGCGACCGCAAGCGCACACCCGCCACACACGAGAGCGACTCGTACGATGGATTGAGCTGAAAGCATGCGGGGGCGAATTATACCAAGAGGGACTCTGCGTCCTCAGCGCGCTCTGCGTTGCGTTCGTGTCTCCGTCTTCCGCTCCCTCCGCGGGCCCCCGGACTTCGCGGCGCGTCCAGCTTTGATCGCCGCAGCGCGCTTGACGATCTCCTGTAGCATCTTGCCCGCATCACCGCCCTTGGCCGGCTTGTTCGAGACCCAGACGTCAGGATTGTCGGCGGCGAGGATGTCCTCGAAGTCCCCCTCGCTCTTGACACTCTTTGGCGCGAACTCGGTGATGTCGAGATCGCCCGCCCAGTCGTCACGGTGCTTGATGAGGAGCCAACTCTTGCCGTCTCCACCGCCGAAGCGGCCGCCCGTACGGACGAGCACCCACGATCCTTTGAGCTTGTACCCGTCGAGCGTGAACTTGAGGTCACCTTTCTTCAAGGCCGCATCGACATCGGCGTCGTCACCCGCCGGCGTCCACGTGCCGTAGTCCCAGAGCATGACGATGCCCGCGCCGTAGCCGGAAGGGATGACCCCTTCGAATGAGCCGTACTCGATTGGATGGTCCTCGACGTGCATCGCCAGCCGTTTCGTCTTGGGGTCGAGCGAGGGGCCCTTCGGTACCGCCCAGGACAACAGCACGCCGTCGTGCTCGAGCCGCAAATCGTAGTGAAGATGGCTCGCCAGGTGCTTCTGCACGCAGAAGAAACGTTTCTTGGTCGCTTTGGCGCGCTTCAGCCGCACGCGCTCGTCCCCGGCGGGCTCGGGCGACGCCTTGAAGTTGCGCTTTTGGCGGTACTTGTCTAAGGCCATCTTTTCTTGGTTTTGCCGTGGGGCCCCACCCCCACGGCCTGCCACGCCTCGCTTACGCTCGGCGCGCTGTTTCTCCAATCGCCCATCACCCGATCATCCATCGCCGATAGAGCGGCCCACCCCCAGCGCCTACCACGCCTCGCTCTCGCTCGGCGCGCTGGTCCCGGCGTCTGAGCCTCCTCCGATGCTAACCTACGGAAGAGCAGATGCGCGTCGTCCTCATTTCGACCTACGAGCTGGGGCGCCAGCCGTTCGGCCTGGCGTCGCCGGCGGCCTGGCTGCGCGAGGCCGGCGCCGAGGTCACATGCGCCGATCTGACCCGGACGCCGCTCCCCGAAGAGGCCGCTTGCGACGCCGACCTGATCGCCTTCTTTCTTCCGATGCATACGGCGACGCGCCTCGCATTGCCGGTCATCGATCGCGTGCGCGCGCTGAATCCGTCTGCGCATCTGGTGGCGTACGGGCTCTACGCGCCGCTGAATGAGGCCCTCCTTCGCGAGCGGGGAGTGACGACTATTCTCGGGCCGGAGTTCGAGGCCGACCTCATGCAGCTTACAGGTGGCACGAGGCTTCATCCTCG
>JBOGJB010000127.1:0-7555 GCA_050745085.1 Vicinamibacterales bacterium | reverse complement strand
CGCCGGGACCGCTCCCGTTCAAAGCGCGCCGGTCCCGAGCGTTACGGCGCCGGCCGCGCAGCCATCCACGGCGAGACCGCTGGCGAATGACGAGAAGCGCCTCGAGCAGGAGCGCAGGGACCTCGGGCAGGCCGCGAAGCAGCTGACCGAGGATCGGAAGCGCGCCGAAGACATGGCCGCCAAACAGGCGATCGCCGATGCGAAGAAGGCGCAGGAAGACAGAAAGGCCGCCGAGGAGCGCGCGAAGGAGCAGGGCAAGCGCGACGCCGAGTCCGCGAAGAAGGCAGAGGAACTTCGGAAGAAGCAGGCGGAAGAAGACGCCAAGCGCAACAAGGCGATTGCTGAAGCCGCAGCTCGCCTCAAGGAGGCGCAGGCCGCCTACCAGGCGGCCGTGCAGAAGACCAATGCTGAGAAGCAAAAGCCGCAAGGGCAGCAGTAAGCGCAAGGGCAGCAGTAAGCGCAAGGTGACCTGGGGCGGGTATCGCCGCGGCCAGCGCGGGATGTCGCTCGTCTTCGTGGCGCTCGGCTTGATGGGCTTCATCGCCGCGACGATGCTCGCGATCGACGTCGGCATGCTCATGACCGCGCGCAACCAGGCGCAGAACTCGGCCGACGCCGGCGCGCTCGCCGGCGCCGTCGGGCTCGGCTTCAACGACTACAACGACCGCTCGGCAACCGGGCCGGCCGTTACGAGCGCGCTCGGCGCGGCGAAGAACCTCGCCAATGGCGTGATGTACGACCCCGACGAGCCCGTGAGAACAGCGGTGTCGGTGCTGCCGGGCGACGTGGAGTTCGAGAACGACCCGACGGGCGAGCCGAACCGGGTCAAGGTCACCGTGCGCCGCAACGAGGAGCGCGGCAATCCGCTCAGCACGATCATCGCCGCCATCTTCGGCGTCACGACCGCCAACATCTCGGCGACGGCCACCGCAGAGGTCTCCAAGGCGAACGCGATGGACTGCGTCAAACCGTTCACGATTCCCGACAAGTGGAGGGAGATAAACGATCCGCCCATGGACTCCGAGACCTCGACGTTCGAAGTCTGGGACAACCGCGGCAATCCCCTGCCAAACCCGGACGTCTACATGCCGGCCGACGTCGTTCCAACGACGGACTACACCGGCTACAACGCCCAGCGCGACAAGGGCACGCGGCTGATGATCCGCGCGGGAACGGGCAACAACATCACGCCGAGCTTCTACTTCTCGATCACACTCGGGCAGGGCGGCGGGCCGACTGGCGCCGATGCGTATCGCTGGAACATCGCCAACTGCAACAGCTGGGTCCAGGAATGGGACGGCGTCATCATCCAGGAGCCCGGCAACATGAATGGTCCGACCATTCAGGGCGCAGAGGACCTGAAGGCGTTGGACCCGTCTGCGCAGTGGGACGAGGGGTGCGATTGCATCGTCAACAGCAGGTTCGGCGCGAACGGCGACGGCTGGGGCAGCCCGCGCAAGTTTCCGATTCCGCTCTACGACCCCCTTTTCTACGCCGAGGGCAAGCGGAACGGCCGCTTCGCGGACCTGAAAGTGGCGGGCTGGATCGGGTTTTTCCTGGAGGAGATCCAGGGTAACAACATCTGGGGACGGATCACGCCGATCGCCGGCAAACGGACCGGCGAAGGACCGTGGCCCGAAGGCACGTTTCCCATCGCGATCAGATTGATCAAGTAGCGCAGCCGTTCAGTACCTCCGAGACATCGATGGCTCAGCTCGCCGCTCTCATCGTTACGCAGGACGAAGATTTCCGCCGCCGCGCGACGCAGCTTCTTCGTGCCGGAGGCGTGCCAATCGGCATCATCGAGGAGCACCGCGCCGACGGGCCGGGGCCCGACATCGGCGTCGTCGACATCCGCTTGGACGCGGCCTCGGGCCTGGCCACGATCGAGCGGCTCCGCGCCGGGCAGCCGGCGATGGCGATTTTCGCCGCCGCGTCGGAGGCGCATCCCGACCTCATCCTCCAGGCCATGCGCGCCGGCGCGAATGAGTTCTTCGCGTGGGCGCCGTCCGAGTCGCAGGCGGGACGGACGATGGAGGAGTCGTTCCACGGCGCGGTGCGCCGCACCGTGGCGCGCCGCGAGGCGGCGCACGCGGGATCGCGCCAGCCGTGCGTCACCCACGTGTTCTTCGGCGCCAAGGGCGGGTCCGGGACGACGACCATCGCGGTCAACTGCGCGGTCGAGCTGGCCCGGCTCACGAAGCGCTCGACGCTCATCCTCGATCTGAAGCCGTGCGGCGAGATCGCGCTGTTCCTCGGCGTCCGGCCGCGCTTCACGATTCTCGACGCGGTCGAGAACCTCCACCGTCTCGATAAGGACTTCCTGAAGGAGCTGGTGACGAAGCACAAGTCCGGGCTCGACCTCCTCGCCGGCTCGGAACAGTTCGAGCGGCCCGCCGCCCAGGACGGGCCGGCGATCGAGGAGCTGCTCCGCGTGCTGACCCGGCTCTACGACTACATCGTCGTGGACGCGGGCAACCTGGTGAACGCCTGCGCGACGGCGGCGCTGTACGGCGCCGACACGCTCTTCCTGGTCGCCAATCCAGACCTGCCGTCCGTGCGCAACGCCCAGCGGTTCGTCGAGCGCGTGCGCCAGCTCGGCGCGGGCGGCGAGCGGATCCGTGTGCTGCTCAACCGCGCCTCGGATCAGAACCTGATCGCGCCGCGACAGATCGAGACCGCGCTTGGCTATTCGATCCATCACACGTTCTCGAGCGACTACCGCACGGTCTCGACCGCCCTCAACTCCGGCGTGCCGCTGACGCTCGCGAACCACTCGGAGATCTCGGAACAGTTCGGCGCCTTCACGCGGACTATGGTCGGCATGAAGGCCGAGCCGGTGGACAACGCGCCCAGGAAGGCGCGGTTCCTTGGGCTTCTGTAGGGACTAAGGACCAGGGACTAGGAACTAGGGGACTAAACACGATGGCGTATCCCGTACCGACGCAACCGCCGATCCGGCCGAGACAGGAGCAGGTCCGGCCGCAGTACATCGAGCTGAAAGCGGCCGTGCACAAGAAGCTGCTCAACCGCCTCAACCTCGAGGCGCTCGCGGGGGCGGACCGCGCGCGCGCCGAGGGCGAGATCCGGACGCTCCTGTTCGAGCTGATTGCCGAAGAAGGAACGCCGCTCAGCATGACGGAGCGCGAGGCGATCCTCGGCGACGTCATCGACGAAGTGTTCGGTCTCGGGCCGCTCGAGCCGCTGCTGCGCGATCCGAGCATCAACGACATCCTGGTCAACACCTTCAAGCAGGTCTACGTCGAGCGGGCGGGCAAGCTCGAGCGGGTGTCGGCCGGCTTCCAGGACGACAAGCATCTGATGCGCGTGATCGACCGCATCGTGTCGGCGGTCGGCCGGCGCGTCGACGACAGTTCGCCGATGGTGGACGCGCGCCTGCCGGACGGCTCGCGCGTCAACGCCATCATCGCGCCGCTCGCGGTGGACGGTCCGCTGCTCTCCATCCGCCGCTTTCCGGCGGAGCGGCTCAAGGCGTCGGACCTGGTGAACCTGCGCGCGCTGACCCAGCCGATGCTCGACTTTATCGAGCACTGCGTCCGCTCGCGTCTGAACGTTCTGGTCAGCGGCGGCACGGGCGCGGGCAAGACCACGCTCCTCAACGTCATGTCCTCGTTCATCTCTGAGCGAGAGCGCATCGTGACGATCGAGGACGCCGCCGAGTTGCAGCTTCACCAGGAGCACGTCGCGCGGCTCGAGACGCGGCCGCCGAACGTCGAAGGCAAGGGAGCGGTCCGGCAGCGGCAGCTCGTCATCAACGCCCTCCGTATGCGGCCCGACCGCATCATCGTCGGGGAGGTCCGCGGCGAGGAAGCGCTCGACATGCTGCAGGCGATGAACACCGGCCACGACGGCTCGTTGACGACGATCCACGCCAACAGCCCGCGCGACGCGCTGTCGCGCATCGAGACGATGATCGCGATGGGGGCGATGAACCTGCCCGAGCGCGCCATGCGGCAGCAGATCGCGGCCGCCATCCAGCTCGTCGTGCAGCAGACGCGCCTCAGCGACGGCACGCGCAAGGTCACTACGATCTCCGAGATCACCGGCATGGAAGGGGAGGTCATCACCATGCAGGAGATCTTCATCTTCGAGAAGGCGGGGATCACCCAGGACGGCAAGGTCATCGGACGGTTTCGCGCCACCGGCGTGCGGCCGAAGTGCTGCGAGCGCCTGAAGATGTGCGGCATCGTGCTGCCCCCGAACATGTTCGAGGGCGTGACGGAGGTCCGCTGATGGCCCTCCTGGTGCTTCTGGTCTTTCTCGTCGGGACGGCGGCGGTTCTCCTGCTGTTCTCGGGCGCGACCGGTCTGCCCGAGAGGATGGCGCGCCGCCAGCTCCAGGGGCGCATCGACGAGCTGACCCGCCCGACCGACGACGAGTCCAGCAGTGCGACGCTCATCAAGGGAGACGCCTCCGGCCCGGTCCCGCTGCTCGACAAGTTCGTCGGCCAGACCTCTCGGGGCGTGTCGCTGGCGCGCTGGATCGAGCAGTCCGGCGTGAAGACGACGGTCAGCGGCGTCCTGGTCATCTCGGCCGGGCTCGCGATCCTCGGGTACGTCGCCGGCGCGATCCTCACCCACCTAGGACTGGTGCGCCTGGCGCTGGCGGCCGCGTGCGGCGCCGTGCCGTTCGTGGTGCTGCGGGTGAGGCGCTCGCGGCGCTTCCGCGTGTTCGAGGAGCAGTTCCCGGAAGCGCTCGACCTGCTGGCGCGCGCGCTCAAGGCGGGGCACGCGTTCTCCACCGGCATGAAGATGGTCGCCGACGAGATGCAGGACCCGGTCGGCCCCGAGTTCCGGAAGACGTTCGACGAGCAGAACTTCGGATTGCCGCTGAAGGACTCACTGGCCAACCTGACCGATCGGATGCCGCTGCTCGACGTCCGCTTTTTCGCCACCGCGATCCTCATCCAGCGCGACACGGGCGGCAACCTGGCGGAGATCCTCGAGAACCTGGCGTCGGTCGTGCGCGAGCGCTTCAAGATCCTGCGGCAGGTACGCGTCTACACGGCCCACGGCCGCTTCACCGGCTACGTGCTGCTGGCGCTCCCCGCCGCTCTGGCGGTCGCCCTGTCGTTCATCAACCCGGACCACATGAATCTGCTCTTCCGCGAGCGGATCGGCCAGACGCTCCTCGCCGGCGCCGCGGTGATGCAGTTCACCGGTTACATGTGGATCCGCCAGATCGTGAAGATTGAGGTGTGACGTGGCGACGCTGATTCCGCTGCTGGCATTCGCGTTCGGCTCGCTCGTCATCGTCGTGACCGGCTTCATGCTCCTGGGCGGGCGCGCCGCGGCGATCGACCAGCGGCTCGAGGAGCTGGCCAGCTTCGTGGAGCGCCCCGAGGAGAAGAAGGCGCGCTTCCAATCCTTCGTCGGCATGATGAAGCGGGTCGGCGAGAAGGCGCCGCGCTCCGCGCGCGAGCTGGGCAGCCTGCGGCTCCGTCTCGTGCAGGCGGGCTTCCGGCGCGAAGAGGCGCTCACGGTCTTCTTCGGCATCCGCATCGCGTTCGCGGTCGGTCTGTTCCTCCTGCTCTCGACGCCGATCGTCTTCCGGCCGAACCTGACGATGGCGCTCGTCGGGGTGATCGCTGGCTACCTACTGCCCGGCATGGCGCTCGCGCGCCTGGCGAAGCGCCGCCAGCACCGGATCCGGCTCGCGCTCGCCGACGCGCTCGACCTGCTGGTCGTCAGCGTCGAGGCCGGGCTCGGCCTGGACCAGGCGCTGATGCGCGTCGCCTCCGAGCTGGCGTTCGCGTACCCGGACCTCTCCGACGAGCTGAAGCTGATCAACCTCGAGCTGCGCGCCGGCAAGCCGCGGGCTGAGGCGCTGCGCAACCTCGCGGACCGCACTGGCGTGGACGACCTGTCGGCGCTCGTGACGATGCTGATTCAGACCGACAAGTTCGGCACGAGCGTCGCCCAATCGCTGCGCGTCTACTCGGACACGCTCCGGACCAAGCGCCGCCAGCGGGCCGAAGAGGCGGCGGCCAAGACCGGCGTGAAGATGGTCTTCCCGCTGGTGTTCTGCATCTTCCCCGCGATCTGGGTCGTCACGATCGGACCGGCCGCGATCAAGTTCATCAACGTGCTGTTTCCAATCATCGAGAACACGAAATGACGCCGAGGGCGCTGGCGGGTGAACCGGAGGGCGGAACGCTCGTGGCGGCGCGGGACGCGGCGACGGGACGGCTGCTCGCGGACCGTGTCGCGCTGGCGATGACGCGCGCGGCGCGCCGGAAGGGGCTGCTCGGGAAGGACGGGCTGGCGCGAGGCGAGGCGCTGTGGATCGCACCGTGCCGCGGTGTCCACACCATCGGGATGCGTTTCGCGATCGACGTCGTAGCGCTCGACCTCGACGGGCGCGTGATCGACTGCGTGGAGGAGATGGCGCCCTGGCGGCTGCGGCTGCCGCGCAGCGGCACCGCGGGCGTCCTCGAGCTGGCCGCGGGCACGCTCGCCGCCGTGGGCACCCGAATCGGCCACGTCGTTACGTTCGAGCGCACGAGGCACGAGGCACCCGGAACGCACCAGGCACAAGGCACGAGGCACTAGGCACCCATGTCATATCCATTGGCAGTCGAGTCACAACCTCGTTTCGGCCCGCCGGCTCCGGCGCAGCCGGCGACGCTCGCCGACGCGGGCCTGCGTGCGGATCAGGCCTCCGAGCTGCTGCTCAAGACGCTCATCGGCGGCGAGCAGTCGGGCACCGGGCTGTCCGAGCGCATGTGCCTGTCGTATTCGATCCTCGAGGCGCTGCTGGAGCACGCGCGCGTCGAGAAGCTGGTCGAGGTGCGCGGCGCGGCGGGAGCGGGCACGGCCGGCTATCGCTACGCGCTGACGGATCTCGGCCGCGACCGCGCGGGGCACTTTCTCGATTTGTCGCGGTACGTCGGCCCCGCGCCGGTGCCGCTCGCGCAGTACATCGCCTACATGCGCGCGCTGACCGGCGGGCGCGGCTACCTCGACCGCGACCGGCTCGTTGGCGGTTTCACGCACCTCGTCGTCGGCGCCGACATGCTCGAGCAGCTCGGACCGGCGGTGAACTCCAACAAATCTCTCTTCATCTACGGCCCGCCCGGCAACGGCAAGACCGTCGTGGCGGAGGGCATCGGCCGCGCGCTCGGCGGTGAGATGTACATCCCGTACGCGGTCGACGTCGACGGCCAGATCATCACGATGTTCGACCCGGTCAACCACGTGCGGGCGGACGCGCCGCTCAGCGGCCAGACACTCGTCGCCGGTCTCGGCCACGACCGCCGGTGGGAAAAGATCAGACGCCCGGTGGTCACGGTCGGCGGCGAGCTGACGCTCGAGATGCTCGACCTGACGTTCAACCCGATCGCGCGCTTCTACGAGGCGCCGATCCAGCTCAAGGCGAACGGCGGCGTGTTCGTCGTGGACGACTTCGGGCGCCAGCGGATTCCCGCCCGCGATCTGCTCAACCGCTGGATCGTGCCGCTCGAGAGCCGCGTCGACTACCTCACGCTGCACACGGGGCGGAAGTTCGAGGTGCCGTTCGACGTGCTCGTCGTCTT
>JBOGJB010000126.1:0-5679 GCA_050745085.1 Vicinamibacterales bacterium | reverse complement strand
GGCGTGCCGCACGCGCGGTTCTACGGCACCATGCCCCGCAAGATCCGCCGCTACGTTGTCGATCGCGGCGCGATCTCGCTGCCGTTCGCGATCCGATCGATGACGTCGCTCGCGGCGCAGATCATGGGATTGAAGGACCGCGGCGTGATCCGTCCGGGCGCGTGGGCCGATCTGGTTGTCTTCGACCTCGCGACGATCGCCGACCTGGCCACGTTCACAAAGCCGCATCAGTACCCGAGAGGGATTCCGTACGTTTTTGTGAACGGGGTCGCGGTCGTGGACAACGGGACGTTCACACAAGCGACCCCGGGACGGGTGATGACGCCCGGCTCCGACGGCTGGCGCGCTGTAGCCCGACCGTAGGTAATTCCTGCCAGGGCGTATCGACCTCCTACGAGAAACCGAACGGGCACTGACGAGCTTGTGCTGAGAAGTCCCTCCAGACCAGCAACATACAGGCGATGCTACCTTTGCCTGGACGGCAGGGCATTTGCCCCCATGAGTTGGAGTGACCCCAGCCCAACGTGTCCTCATTGTGGAAGATGACGACGACCAGCGCGACGCGCTGGCCGCGCTGGTGGCCTCCTGCGGTTTTCGCGTGGTGGCCTGCCGGTCGTTCGAGGAGGCCTCGGCTTCTCTCGCCTCTCAACACCCGGACGTGTTGATCACGGACGTCCGGCTCTCGGAACGCAGCGGCCTTCAGCTCGCCAACCTTGTGGCTCGGAAGTACCCGGACGTGATGCGGGTCCTGTTGACCGGCTACGACGACATCGATCTGCGAAAGGAAGCGGCACGCTCCGGGACCCGGTTTTTGCTCAAGCCTCTCAAGTTCGCCGAGCTCGAAGCCATACTTCAAGCGGCGAAAGCAGCCAAGAACTTCGCGAACAGCTAAACCAACCGACGGCCCCCGGGAATCTCAATCGAATGCGACGCGCCGGCTGGGAGGAGTTCCGCGGTAGTCTTGCAGCGTGCGCGTACTTCTACTTTGCGCCGTCGTCATTAGCCTGGCCGTCTGGCCGCGACACGCCGGCGATCAGGCGGCCGCATGGCTGACTGCGCAGGACGCCGCGCCGTTGCCACCCGCGCTTCTCGAGGCTCTGCGACAAGACTCTTACACATACTTCCGGCGCGTGAACAAGCTCTGGAACGCCCGCGCCTGCAGCGCATTCACCGCAGAACCTCTGCTCGGCGTGCGGCTGCACGGCGATGCGCACCTCGAGCAATACGCGCTGACCAGCGAGGCGCATGGCCTCGACGACTTCGACGATTCGGCCGTGGGGCCAGCGGTCATCGATCTCGTGCGCTTCATCGGGTCCCTGCGCCTTGCGGCGGAACGCCGCGGATGGCACTCGCGGACGAGCGCCGCCATCGAGCAGTTCATGAGCGGATACCGGCGTGCGCTGCGCGAGCCGGCGTACGCGGCCCCGACTCCGCAGATCGTCCGGCGGCTGCGCGCGCGGGTGCCGCCGAGCCCGGCCGCGTTTCTCGCCTCGTCGGAGGCGCGGATGGGGCCGGTCTCACCGCAGCTGGCCGCCGACGCACGTGAGTTCCTTCCCCTCGTCGCGGCGCGTGTCGCACCGGCTTCTGACGGCTACTTCAATCTCAAGCGAATCGGCGGTTTGCAGATGGGCGTGGGAAGCTACACGGCCGCGAAGGTCCTGATGAGGGTCGAGGGACCCTCCGCCGCATCAGATGACGACGTCATCCTCGAAGCCAGGGAGGTCAGCGATCTGCGTGGGGCCGCATGCATCACCACGCCGGGTGATATCGGCGCCGTGCGCGTGATTGCCGGCTCTCAGCAGATCGGCCGCCTGCGTCACGAGGTCCTCTCGGTCATTCCCAGGCTGTCATCGAGCGCGCCAACGGCAAGTGAGTGGTGGCTGCGAAGCTGGGACCGGACCTACGCCGAAGTCGACATCGCCGACCTCCAATCGGCCCGGGAGCTCGAGGAACTGGCGCATGACGCCGGCGCGCAGCTCGGGAGCGCGAGCGTCCCCGTGGGGCGCTTCTCGAGGACGGCAACGGTCAGGCGGCAGCAGCTCCGCGCGATCGCGCGGCTCGAGCCGCGTGTGCGAACGGTTGCAGCCGAGCTGACACGCGAGATGCTCACCGCATGGAAGCGCTTCCGCGCCGCCTTCAGCGGAGAACCTTAGAGTGTCCGCGCAGCCTGTCGCGCGTAGTAAGTGAGGATGATGTCGGCCCCTGCGCGCGCGATCGACGTCAGCGTCTCGAGCATCGCACGTTCCTCGTCGATCCACCTGCGCTCGGCCGCCGCCTTGAGCATCGCGTACTCACCGCTGACGTGGTACGCGGCGGTCGGGACGCCGAAGGTGGCCTTCACCCGCGAGATGACGTCCAGGTAGGGGAGCGCCGGCTTGACCATCACGATGTCGGCCCCCTCCTCGAGATCGAGCCGCACCTCCCGCAGCGCCTCGTCCGCGTTGGCCGGGTCCATCTGGTGCGAACGCCTGTCGCCGAACGCCGGCGCCGAGTCGGCCGCGTCGCGGAACGGGCCGTAGAAGGCCGAGCAGTACTTCGCTGCGTAGGACATGATCGCGACGTTGGTAAAGCCGCGCTCGTCGAGCGCCGCCCGGATGGCGCCGACGCGGCCGTCCATCATGTCCGACGGCGCCACGATGTCGGCGCCGGCAACCGCGTGCGACAGTGCGGCCTTGACGAGCTGCTCGACGCTTTCGTCGTTGGCGATCTCGGTCTCGCCCGTCGCCTTGTCCTCGACGAGGATCCCGCAGTGTCCGTGCGACGTGTATTCGCAGAGACACACGTCGGTGACGACGACCAGGTCGCGGACTTCGCGCTTGATTGCGCGCACGGCCGCCTGGACCGGCGCGTTGGGGTCGGAGGCGCCCGAACCGCCTGCGTCCTTTCGTGACGGCAGGCCGAAGAGGATGACGCCGCCGACGCCCTCCGCCTTCGCCGCCGCCGCCTCCCGCACCGTCTCGTCGACCGACAGTTGGAAGACGCCCGGCATCGATGCGACCGGGCGCCGCTCGCCCGTCCCCTCGTGCACGAACAAGGGATAGATGAAACGCTCGGGCGCGAGCTTCGTCTCGCGCACGAGCGCGCGCAGCGCCGGCGTGCGCCGCAGCCGCCGCGGGCGGTGGATGAGCTTCAGCTGTGCCGCGCGCGTGATGGTCATGATCTGCTACCTGTCAGCATTCTTCAGGCTCGCGGGGCCCCACCCCCCGGCTCGCTCCCGGTCATCGGTGGCGCTCGCCTTCGGCTCCCTGGGGGGCGCGGCTTCGCCGCGCTGCCCTCCGGCGCCTCGCGCAAGCTGCGGGCGCTCCCCTGGCGTTTCGCCTTCGGCCTGCGCCCCCCGGCTGGCGAAGTAATCGACCAGGGACTGCACGAGCGCGGGAATCGTATACGTCGACGGCATCACCGTCGTCTGGATGCCGAGCTGGTGCGCCGCCTCGGCCGTCACCGGTCCGATCGACGCGACGACCGTCGTCCGCAGCAGGTCCGCCGCCGGTTCCTCGCCGAGCATCTTGACGAAGTTGCGCACCGTCGACGCGCTCGTGAACGTGATCGCGTCCACCTGCCGATCGAGCAGCATGCGGTAGATGTCGCGATCGCCTTCGCGCTCGCCGCCGCCGTCGGCGGGGAGCGTACGGTACGCCACGACCTCGGCGACCTCGGCCCCGGCCTGCCGCAGCTCGTCGGCCAGCAGCTCGCGCGCGAGGTCGGCGCGCGGCAGCAGGAACCGCTGGCCCTTCAGATCGCCGCGCGCCTTGAGCGCCTCGACGATGGCCTCGGCGCGGTACTCTTCCGGCGTCAAATCAACCTTGATCCCGTAGCGGGCGAGCCGGCCGGCCGTGGACGGCCCGATCGTGCAGATCTTGACCCGGCCGAGCGACCGCACGTCGCGCGGCCCGGCGAGCAGCCGGCGCATGAACTGATCGACGGCGTTGGCACTCGTGAACACGATCCAGTCGTACGACGCCGCCTCGGACGCGGCGCGATCCAGCTCCACGAGGTCGTCCGGCGGCGCGATCCGGATCGCCGGAGCCTCGATCGCGTCGGCGCCGAGATCCTCCAGCAGGTCGATGAGCTCCCCCGCCTGCTCGTGCGACCGCGTGACAACGATGCGCCGGCCGAACAGCGGGCGTTCGTCGAACCAGCGGAGGTGCTCCCTCAGCGCGACGACCGCCCCGACGACGAGGATCGCGGGGATCTTGAGCTGCGCGAGCGACCCGTTCCCGACGATCGTCTCGAGCGTGCCGTCGACCGTCTTCTGGTCCGGCATCGTGCCGTTGTAGATGATGGCCGCCGGTTCCTCCGCCGCCCGGCCGTGCGCGATGAGCTTGCGGACGATGCCCGCGAGCTGCCGCGCGCTCGCGTAGCAGACGATGGTGCCGCCGAGCCCCGCCAGCCGCGCCCAGTCGACGTCCGGCGGCTCGTCGGTCGCCGCCTCGTGGCCGCGTACGAACACCAACGTATCGCCGGCGCCGGGATACGTCACCGGGACGCCCGCGTACCCGGGAGCGCCCACCGCCGCGGGAATGCCGGGTATGACTTCGAACGGCACGCCCTGCTCGTGCAGGAACATAGCCTCGCGCCCGCCGCTGTCGAACACGTACGGATCGCCCCACTTGAGCCGCACGACCGACTTGCCCTCGCGCGCCTTCTCCGCCAGCAGGAAGCAGATAGCATCCTGCTGCATCGGCTCGGGGGCCGCCGGCCCGACGTCGATCCGCTCCGTCTCGGCGCGCGCCGAGCGCAGCAGTCGCCCGTGCACGAGGTGGTCGTACACGACGACGTCGGCTGCCTGCAGCGCGCGCAGGCCGCGCACGCTGATGAGGCCGGGGTCGCCTGGGCCAGCGCCTACAATGAAGACTTTCGACATCTGTTCCTTTGTCGCCGTCCTCGCCAATGCCGAAGGGGCGAAGGCAAGCCTACCGCCGAATGCCCAGCCCGTCGAGGATCTCGCGGGCTCCGGCGGCCGTCAGCTCTTCAACTGCGCGCCGGCCGAGGTCACGAGGATGTAACGCCGGCCCCCGCACGCTCGCGCGCGCGACCCGCGAGCCGTCGGGTGCGATCACGACGGCGTGCAGCTCCAGCGCGCCGTCAGCCGCGATGGCCACCGCGCCGAGTGGGAGCTGACACCCGCCGCCGATCTCCTCAACGACGGCGCGCTCCGCGTCGAGAGCGGCGGCGGTCGCGGCGTGGTTCAGGGCGGCGGCCGCATCCCGCGCGCGCGCATCGTCCGCGCGGACCTCGATCGCGATCGTGCCCTGGCCAGGCGCCGGCACACACCGGTCCAGCGGAATCAGCGCCGAGATCCGATCGCCGAAGCCGAGACGCCGGAGCCCCGCGGCCGCGAGCACGAGCGCGTCGTACTGGCCCTCATCCAGCTTGCGCAGCCGCGTGTCCACGTTGCCGCGCACCGGCTCGAAGCGCGCGTCCGGCCTGGTCGCACGGAGCTGGGCGACCCGGCGGATGGAGCCGGTGCCTATCTTTCTTTCTGTGCGCTGGGGCCCCACCCCCAGCGCCAACCACGCCTCGCTGTCGCTCGGCGCGCTGATCCCGGCACCGTTCCTGTCTCCTGGCCCCTGATCCCTGGCCCCTGGCCTCACCGAAAGGACGATCGCATCCCTCGGGTCCTCTCTCGCGAGCACGCCGCCAATCGCAAGCCCTGGCGGCAAATCTGCGGGCATGTCC
>JBOGJB010000125.1:0-4110 GCA_050745085.1 Vicinamibacterales bacterium | reverse complement strand
CGGTCGTGGCCAACGTGGACGCGCAGCCGAAGCGGACCGCGGCGGAGGCGACCGAGGCGCTCGTCCGGCAGGTCTCCTCCCCCGTGCGCTGGGAGGAGGTCGTGCGCCGCCTTGCATCCAGCGGCGTCCGCACGTATGTTGAAGTGGGTCCGGGCGCGGTGCTCGCCGGCCTCGTCCGGAAGATCGATCCCGACGCCCGCGTCGTGAGCGTCGAGGACGAGCGCGGCCTGTCGGAGCTCGCGGGGGTCCCGCCCCGTGCCTGAGTGCGCATGACAGACTTGGCAGGCCGCGTGGCGATCGTCACCGGCGCGTCGCGTGGCATCGGACGGGCGATTGCGATCCGGCTCGCCTCGCGCGGGGCGTGTGTCGTGGCGGCGGCGCGCGGCGACCAGACCGCGGCGGTCGTCGACGAGATCGCGGCGGCGGGCGGCAAGGCCGAGGCGGCGAAGGTGGACGTCACCGATCGCGCCTCGATCGACGCGATGGTCGGCGGCGCGCTCGAGCGCCACGGGCGCGTGGACATCCTGGTCAGTAACGCCGGCATCACGCGGGATCAGCTCCTGGTGCGGATGAAGCCCGACGACTGGGACGCGGTCCTGGCGACGAACCTGACGGCGGCCTTTGCGTGCGCGCAGGCGGTGCTGCGGCCGATGATGAAGCAGCGCGCCGGCCGGATCATCACCATCAGCTCGGTCGTCGGCCAGGCCGGCAACGCCGGGCAGGCGAATTACGCTGCGTCGAAGGCGGGGCTCATCGGCTTCTCGAAGGCGCTGGCGCAGGAAGTGGCCTCGCGCGGGATCACGGTCAACGTGGTCGCGCCGGGGCTGATCGACACGGATATGACGCGCGCCGTCACGGCGGGCGCGCACGAGACCTGGGCCGATAAGATCCCGCTCGGCCGTCTCGGCACCCCGGACGATGTGGCCGCCGCGGTCTGCTTTCTCGCCTCGGATGAGGCGGCGTATATTACGGGGCAGGTCATCGCGGTCAACGGCGGGATGTACATGTAGGAGGCATGATGGCGGTTGCTGAAAAAGTGAAGAGCATCATCGTGGAGCAGCTTGGGGTCGACGAAGAGGAGGTCACGCCCGACGCCTCGTTCGTGGACGACCTCGGCGCGGATTCGCTCGACACCGTCGAGCTGGTGATGGCCTTCGAGGAGGAGTTCGGGATCGAGATCCCGGACGAGGACGCCGAGAAGATTACCCGCGTGAAGGAAGCCGTCGAGTACATCGAGGCACACGCCAAGACCAAGAAGTAGGGGGATGACCAGGCGCGTTGTCGTTACGGGGGTTGGCCTGGTGTCCCCGCTCGGGGTGGGGACCGCCGCCAACTGGGAAGCCCTGATCGCGGGACGGAGCGGGATCGGTCCGATCACGCGCTTCGACGCGGCGCAGTTCGCCTGCCGCATCGCCGGCGAGGTGAAGGGCTTCGACCCGCTGCAGTTCGTCGAGAAGAAAGACGTCAAGAAGATGGACGTCTTCATCCAGTACGCGATCGCCGCGACCGACTTCGCGATGCGCGACGCGCGTCTGACGATCGGCCCAGATCTGGCTCCCCGCGTGGGCGTCTTCATCGCCTCCGGCATCGGCGGGTTCAGCACGATCGAGCGCGAGCATAAGGCGCTGCTCGAGGGGGGGCCGCGGCGCATCTCGCCGTTCTTCATCCCGGCCGCCATCATCAACCTCGCCGCCGGTCAGGTATCGATCCGCGTCGGCGCGAAGGGGCCGAATTCCGCCACGTGCACCGCCTGCTCCGCGTCGGCGCACGCGATCGGCGACGCGTGGGAGGTCATCCGCCGCTGCGACGCCGAGGTGATGATCGCCGGCGGGTCCGAGGCAGCGATCACGCCGATGGGGGTCGGCGGCTTTGCCGCGATGCGCGCGCTCTCGACGCGCAACGACGCCCCCGCGCGCGCGAGCCGGCCGTTCGACGCCGAGCGCGACGGCTTCGTCAGGGGGGAGGGCTCCGGGGTCGTCATCCTCGAGGAGCTGGAGCACGCGCGGCGTCGCAACGCGCCAATCTACGCCGAGCTCGTCGGCTACGGCATGTCGGCCGACGCGTACCACATCACGGCGCCCTCCGAAGACGGCGACGGCGCGATGCGGGTGATGGGGGCGGCGCTCCGCGACGCCAGGATCGATCCGCCAGAGGTGCAGTACATCAACGCCCACGGCACGTCGACGCCGTACAACGACAAGCTCGAGACGCTCGCGATCAAGAAGCTGTTCGGCGACCACGCCCGTGCGCTCGCTATCTCCTCGACCAAGTCGATGACCGGGCACCTGCTCGGCGCCGCTGGCGGCCTCGAGGCGGGAATCGTCGTGCTCGCCGTCAAGCATCAGATGGTGCCTCCCACCATCAACCTCGAGCACCCCGACCCTGAGTGCGACCTCGACTACGTGCCGCACACGGCCCGCCCGCTGACGATCGAGTACGCGCTGTCGAACTCGTTCGGCTTCGGGGGCACGAACGGCGCGCTTCTGTTCAGACGCTATGAAGGCTAGTCGGGCCTCGGGCTTCGGGCCTCGTGCCTCGGGCGGTGCCTCGGAGCCCGTTCCTCGTCAGGCGCACGACGCACCCGGCACCAAGCACCAACCGAGGCTCGAGGCCCGAGGGACGGCCCGAGGCACGAAGCACGAGGCACGAGGCCCGAGGCGTGAGGTCCGAGCCACGTGAAGATTGCGGTCTGCGTAAAGCAGGTGGTGACGCGGGAATGGCCTATCCGTGTCAACGAACAGAAGAACTGGATTCGCGATCAGGACGCCAGCTTCGAGCTGAACGAGCCGGACGCCTACGCGCTGGAAGAGGCGCTGCGCCTCAAGGAGAAGCACGGGGGAGACGTCGTGGTCTGCTCGGCCGGGCCGGCGCGCGCGGGGCAGGTGCTGCGCGAGGCGCTCGCGCGCGGCGCCGATCGCGCGATCCACGTCGAGTCGGACGCGCTCACGTCGGCCGACGCCTTCCAGGTCGCCGAGGCGCTCGCCGGCGCAATCCGCCAAGAAGGGTTCGATCTGGTCCTGACCGGCCTCCAGTCCGACGATCAGGGCTTCGGCCAGGTCGGCGTCGTCCTCGCCGAGAGGCTCGGCGTGCCGCACGCGACGATCGTCATGGAGGTCCAGGCGGATCCCGCGGCAAAGACCTTGCGCGTCAAGCGCGAGCTGGAAGGGGGCTGGTTCCAGTGGGTGTCGATGCCGCTGCCGGCGCTCGTCACAATCCAGAGCGGCATCAACCAGCTCCGCTACGCGACGCTCAAGGGGATCATGGCGGCAAAGAAGAAGGAGATCCGCAAGGTCGCGCCCGCCGGCGTTCCCGCCGCGCGCCAGCGCATCCTGAGCGTGTACGTGCCGGAGAAGGGGAAGAAGACGCAGATGATCGCCGGGTCGCCGGCTGAAGCGGCGAGGGAGTTGGTCAAGCGGTTACGTGAAGAGGCACGTGTCATCTGAGCTGGTAGGCACTAGGCATTGGGCACTAGGCATTCTGCTTTGGCAGCAGTTCTGTAGAGTGCCTATTGCCTAGTGCCTACAGAGAGACAGAATGATCCTGGTCGTCGCAGAACAGCGTGAAGGGAAGCTCAACCGCGCGAGCTGGGAGACGATCGCCGGAGCGCAGCAGGCGGGCGAGCCGATCACGCTCCTGGTGCCTGGGGATTCCGTGTCGGCGATCGCGGGTGAACTGGCGGCCGCCGAGGTGAACGAGGTGATCGCGCTCGAAGCGCCGGCGCTCGAGCCGTACACGCCGGACGGCTACGTCGCCGCGCTGGCGGCGGTCATCGGCGAGCTGTCGCCGTCGCTCGTGCTGCTCCCGCACACCTACCAGACGCGCGACTTCGCGCCAGCGCTGGCCGCGCGGCTCGAGCGCGCGATCATCACCGACTGCGTCGCGATCAAGCGCGACGGCGGGACCCGCGCCTTCGTCCGGCCGATGTTCCAGGGCAAGCTCAGCGCCGACGTCCTCCCGGAGGGACCGGCGCCGCACCTGATCGGCGCGAAACGCCCCGAGCTGCATGCTGACGAAGCACGGCGCGGGCCCGTCCACGACGACGTCGGCAGCGAGCTTGGCCTGGAACATCGGTCGCACGAAGACCCATTCGTCGCCGTCTCGTCTGAAGCC
>JBOGJB010000124.1:0-5608 GCA_050745085.1 Vicinamibacterales bacterium | reverse complement strand
ACCCAGTACGGCGGCTCCAGCCGGCTGTCCACCCGCGCTGGACGCTCCTTCACACGCCGCTTCTCGAGCTGTTTCCGCAGCGCGATCCAGTCTGCCTCGCTCAAGCCGCTCGCGACCTTCGCGATGGTGCGGAAGCGATCGTTCTTTCTGTCGTACACCGCTCCGAGAACGGCGCCGATCCCGAGCGCGGCGCGCGCGCCGCGGCCGGCGAAGTAGCCGACGATCGCGAGGTCGAGCGTGTCCTTGAGCTCGCCGTGGTACGCGCGCTTGAACTTGATCCAGTTGAAGTTGCGCTTCCCCGCCTCATAGGCGCTGTCGAGCCGCTTGGCGACGATCCCCTCGAGCCCGGCGCCGAGCTGCGCCTCGAAGAACGATTCGATCTCGCGCGGGTCTCCGCTGACCAGCACCGGCGCGACGGCCAGGCCCGCGCCCTTTCTGATCAGCTTCTCGAGCCGCTTTCGCCGCTCTCGATACGGCTGTGGCGTCAGATCGTCGCCATCGTCGTACAACATGTCGAACGCGTTGAGCCTGAGCGGCAGCTCCTGCTGCAGTTTGTCGATGCCGTAGACACGTTTTCGCTGGACCGTGACCTGGAACGGCTGGAACTCGTCGGTCTCGGGATCGTACGCGAGCGCCTCCCCTTCGAAGATGGCGCGGGCGGCACGCACCTGAGCGACGGTCGCGCGGGTGACGTCCGGGAACATCTCGGTCGTGTCTTCCTGGTTCCGCGAAAAGACCCGCACGCTCCCGCCGTTCTTGTGGACCTGGCAGCGAAAGCCGTCGTACTTCGGCTCCGCGGCGCAGACGCCGAGCCGACGCACGAGTTCGTCCAGATTCTTCACGCGCTCGGCGAACTGCATCTTGATCGGGCGACCCACCTGCACCCTGAAGCGCTTGAGCGCCGGCTCGCCGCCTTCGTAGAGCGTGCGTGCGACGAGGCCGAGATCAGAGCACAGGTTGTAGGCGCGCTCGATGATCAGCCGCGGGATGGCTTTGGCCTTAGCCAGCCCTTCAAGCGCGGTCGCGTCGCCGACGCCGAGCCTCAGCCGGCCGACGGGAATTCTCAGCAGATACTTTGCTTCGAGCGGCGACGAGCGCTGCAGGAGCGCGACGAGCGAGCCCACTTTCATCTCGACGCTGCCCGCGCCACTCGCGCGCGCGAGTGCCTGGAGCTCGTCGTGCACCTGCCGGATGCTCAGGGTGTTGGTTGTGGCACGACCCTTCAGCGTCGTCCCACCTCCACGAGGCTGAAGCCTCGTGCCACGAGCCAGCAGCTGCTCCGCGACCAGCCCATGATCGCCCAGCTTCCGGTACAGCCGCTCAATCTCGTCCGCGCGCTTGCCGAAAAACTGCGCGACGACGCGCGTGGTGAGCTTCTCGCTGATCCCGAAATCCGGGGCGTCGTAGGAGGGTCCTAGACGTCCCTGCAGCAGATAGACGGCTGGCTGGATCTCGTCCGCCTTCAGCTCGTCGAACAGGTCCGCGAGGATGCGGACCATCTCCAGCCGGCTCCGTGTTCTCTCCAGCTCGGCGAACGCGCGCGCCGCTCGAGCGAAGTCGGTCATCGGCTAGTAATCATACGGGCTCTCACCTACCCCGATGATGCTGCACGCGACCACGGGCCGAATGCCGAGCGCCTTCGCCTTTGCAATCACGGCGTCATCGTCCGCGCCGGGGTTGAGCCAGACCTCTTGTATACCCTTCCGTGCCACCTCTTCGAGCACGCGCACGCCGACCTCCGGCTGGACATAGAACGTCGCCATGTTCACCGGGCCCGGGATGTCGAGCACCGACGCCACCGCCGGGATACCCTCGACCTCCGTCTCGTTCGGATTCACCGGGATGACGGTGTGGCCCTGGTGCTTAAACGCACGAAGGGCCTTGTTGCCGAACTTGCGCCGATCGCTCGACGCACCGATGATTGCGACGACCATTGGTGTCATCTTATGAAGATTCAACACTATGACGATTCAGAGACCGCTCGAGCATGCTGCCGTTCGCCGCGCCAGCGCCCTCGCACTGGCCGTGCTCGTCGTCGTCTTTGCGGCCCAGACCTGGCGCAAGGCGTACCGGCCCGACGGGAATGACCTGACGAGTTATCTCGCGGCGTCGCGCGCGCTCGCGGAGGGCTCGAGTCCGTACGAGGTCGCCTCGCCCTTCCCCTACATTTATCCCCTATTTCCCGCGCTGGCGTTGATTCCCCTTGCCGCCGTACCGTACGGCGTCGCGGTCCTGCTCTGGTTCGCCCTCTCGGTCGCCGCCCTGGGCTGGACCCTAGCGCTCTTCGCGCGCAGGGAAACACCGGACGGCCGCCTCGCCGACGCCGTTCCCATCGCGGCCATTGTTCTGTTTCTTCTGATCGAAGTCGTTCAGAACAACCTCCTCAACGGCCAGGTCAACTTCGTCGTCCTGGCCTGTTCGGTCGCGGCGGTTCGAGCAGGTGCGACAGGGTTCAGAGCGGCTGCCTGGTGGGGTACCGCGATCGCGACCAAGATTCTCCCGCTCGGGCTTGCGCCCTGGTGGCTCCTCCGACGGCGGCCGCTCGTCGTCATGTGCGCGATTGGGATCGCGGTCGCGCTCGCGCTGGCGCCCGTGTTGGTGGCCGGACGTGCGACGCTCGAGTGGACCGCGGCGTACGCGCAGGGGTTCGTCGGCCCGTCTTTTGGCACCGGCGTCGCAAACGACACGCTGCGGTTCTCGCTCTACGGCGTCATCGGGCCCTTCGCGCCTTGGGTACCATGGCTTCCCCTCGTATGCGCCCTGATCGTCATCGGCGCGGCGGCGGTCGCCGATGCGCGCCGGCGCTCAGGCGGAGACGATCACGTCGCCTATGCGATCTATCTCGCCGCCATCCCGCTGGCGTCGCCGAAGTCCGAGACGCACCACCTCGCCTTTGCGCTCCCGGCGGCGTACGTGTGCGCCCTACGAATACTGCGCTACCGGGTTCACCTCGGCGACTGGCGCTGGCGCACGGTCTCCGTGTCGGTCGTCGTGTTCTGGGCCGGTAGCCTGGTCGGCCCGGTGCGGAACTGGTGCTGGTTCGGGGCGCTGATCCTGTTATGTGGCGCGACGGCGGGCCTGATGTTCACGGAGGCTAGAGAGAGCACGGAGAGTGACACACACGGAGACACGGGTTAGCGTCGCGCCTTCTCCGCGAGACAGCCGGGCGTGCGTAAGCGGAAGCCATGGGACGTCTCCTTCGAATTGCTGGGGCGGACCGGGGGAAGACTCGGTATAGTGGAGATCGAGGAGTCAAATGCCCACGCTTGCGGACGTCCTCGAGGCGCGGACGACCGAAGCAGCGCCGGAACTCGTCGAGCGGATCGACGGGGACCGGCTGCGATGTTACGCGTGCGGCCACGCGTGCCCAATCCCGGACGGGCACGTCGGGGTCTGCAAGGTGCGGTTCAACCGCGGCGGCCGCCTGCTGGTGCCCTGGGGATACGTCGGCGGCGTGCAATGCGATCCGATCGAGAAGAAGCCCTTCTTCCACGTCCGGCCGGGCGCGCTCGCATTCAGCTTCGGCATGCTCGGCTGCGACCTGCATTGCTCTTACTGTCAGAATTGGGTGACGTCGCAGGCGCTGCGCGATCCGATGGCGGTCGCGCCGCCGGTGGACGTCACGCCGGCGGCGCTCGTCGAGGACGCGGTCGCCCTCGGCGCGAGGATCGTCGTGTCGACCTACAACGAGCCGCTCATCACCAGCGAGTGGGCGGTCGCGATCTTCAAGGAGGCGAAGGCGGCCGGGCTGATGACCGGCTACGTCTCGAACGGCAACGCCACCCCCCGCGTCCTCGACTACATCCGCCCGTGGATCGACAGCTACAAGGTTGACCTCAAGAGCTTCGACGATCGGCACTATCGCTCGCTCGGCGGACGCATCCAGCCGATTCTCGACACCATCAAAGCGCTGCACACCATGGACGTCTGGGTCGAGATCGTGACCCTGCTCATCGCGGGTTTCAACGATTCGGACGATGAGCTCGAGCGGCTGGCTGGATTCATTGCGGGCGTCTCTCCCGACATCCCGTGGCACGTCACGGCGTTCCACAAGGACTACAAGATGCGCGACCCGGCCGACACGACGCCGGAGATGCTGATGCGCGCCGCAGCGATCGGCCGGCGGAACGGGCTTCGCTACGTCTACGCGGGCAATCTGCCGGGACAGGTCGGCGATCTCGAAGACACACGGTGCGTGTCGTGCGGCACCGTGCTGGTCGAGCGCTACGGGTACTTCATCCGGGGGTACCACATCACCGCTGACGGCGCGTGTCCCTCCTGCGGCACGCCAATCCCTGGAAAATGGGGATCGGGATTCGAGGGGCAGATCACGTCGCGGCCGTTTGTCCCGGGAACGCGGAGATTCCGGACGGTGTAGGCCCGACCTTCGGGTCGGGCGTGCCCGGATCATCCAGCCGTCCGGGTAATCCCGCCACGCCCGGCCTGAAGGCCGGGCCTACTCCGGAAAGATCTTCCCCGGATTGAGGATGTTATTGGGATCGAACGCCGCCTTGACGCGCTTCATGAGCGCGATTTCGTGGGGCGACAACTCGATCGAGATGTACGGTGCCTTGGAGAAACCGATGCCGTGCTCGCCGCTGATCGAGCCCTCGAGCGCGACGACCGCCTCGAACAGCGCACGCTCAGCGCGCGTCGCGCGCGCTTCGGCCTCGGGATCAACCGCCGGGTCCACCATGATGTTGACGTGAAGATTGCCGTCGCCAACGTGCCCGAAGCACGGCATGGGAAGGCGGTACTCGGTCTGCAGACGCTTCACGATCGCGAACAGCTCTGGAACCCTCCCCTTGGGCACGACGACGTCGTGGTTGTGCTTGACCGGGGCGATCACCTTGAGCGAGGGCGACAGCTCGCGGCGCACGCGCCACAGCTCGGAACGCTCCGTCTCGTCCTTCGCGCGCAGCAGCTCGGTCGCGCCCGCCTCGCGGCACGCGGCTTCGACGCGCGCGGCTTCCGCCTGCACGAGCTCCGACAGCCCATCGACTTCGATCAGCAGGAGCGCCCCCGTGCCGGCCGGTGCAAGCGACGCGCCGCCAAGATACTGCGCCACCGCGCGCAGGCACTCCCCGTCCACCAGCTCGAGCGCGGCAGGGATCACGCGCGCGCGGACGAGCCGCGCCACGGCGTCGACCGCCCGTTCGACGGACGCGAACGTAGCGCGCAGCGTCGCTTGCACCGGCGGCTTCGGCACGAGGCGGAGGATCACCTTCGTGATGATCGCGAGCGTCCCCTCTGAGCCCACGAGCAGATGCGTGAGGTCGTAGCCGACGACGTTCTTGACGACCTTGCCGCCCGTCTCGACGATCTCGCCGGTCGGCAACACCGCTTCGATCCCGAGGACGTACTGCTTGGTCGTCCCGTACTTGAACGCGCGCGGCCCGCCGGCGCATTCTGCGACGTTGCCTCCAATCACGGACTGTCGCAGGCTCGCCGGATCGGGCGGATAGAAGAGCCCGACGCGCTCGACCGCGTCCTGCAGATCCCCCGTGATGACGTTCGCCTCGACGACGGCGATCAGGTTCGCTTCGTCGATCTCGAGAATGCGATTCAGGCGCTCGAGCGAAAGGACGACCCCGCCGCGGATCGGGAC
>JBOGJB010000123.1:0-5332 GCA_050745085.1 Vicinamibacterales bacterium | reverse complement strand
CGGCGGAGCCGCGCGAAGGCGGGTCGTGAGCCTCGCTCGCCTCGCGCGGCTGCGCGTGCCGCTCGGGTTTCTCTTCGGCGCGGTCGCGCTCTCGCTCGCGCGGCCGACGCCGCGTTCCCTCGCGTGGGGCGCCGCGATCGCGATCACCGGCGAGACGCTGCGCCTGTGGGCCGCGGGCCATCTCGAGAAAGGACGCGAGGTGACGTCGTCCGGCCCCTACCGCTTCATCCGCCATCCGCTGTACGCCGGGTCGACGCTGATGGGCATCGGGCTGGCCGTCGCTTCGGCGAGCCTGCTCGTGGCGGTCCTGGTCGTCGCGTACCTGTTGACGCTCATCACCGCTGCCGTGCGGACCGAAGAGGCGTTCCTGCGGTCGCGATTCGGAGAGACCTACGATCGCTACGTGTCCGGTGAGGTGGGCGATCGCCGTTTCAGTCTGAAGCGGGCGATCGCCAACCGCGAGTACCGCGCCGTGATCGGTTTGACGATCGTCCTGGCGTGGCTGGCGTGGCAAACGACCGCCTGACACCGCTTGCCTGCCGCGGGGCCGGGCTCTATAATTGGATGTTTGCGGTGGCAGTTGGCGCACGTGCCGGGGCTTGCCGCGCCGAAGCGCGTAGCGCGAAGGCGGGCGGTTAGCTCAGTGGTAGAGCACCGGCTTTACACGCCGGCTGTCACAGGTTCGAATCCTGTACCGCCCACCACGACGATATCGGCGATGGATGATCGGGCGATCGGGTCATGTCATCGGGGTATCGAAGCAATCGGCGGATTGGGTTAGGTATCGGATGATCCGACGATCGAGTTATCTGCGGGGTCGTAGTTCAGCTGGCTAGAACGCCGGCCTGTCACGCCGGAGGCCGCGGGTTCGAGTCCCGTCGACCCCGCCAACATCCCTCCGGGGATCGACATGTTGGCGCCCCCCAAGATCCTGAGTGACACGGCTACCGCGCACCGTGCCGGTAGGTGTGCCCCTTTCTTCCCTCGCTCGCTTCGCACGAAACAGCTCGGTCGCGATCAGATTCACCGTCAGCGCTCGTAGTTCCGGCGTCAGACGCTGATAGCGCTCGAGCTCATGACGCAGGTTCAGGAGAAAAGTATGAAGATCGCCGAAGCCTCGTAGCGGCGTCATCTCCTTTTTCAGCGAATTCGTCCAGGAGCCTATGGGCAACTCTTGCTCGATTGCGTCAAACACCAGGCTATGGCGGCCACGATTGAGACTGCTCTGAGCGTAGGCTAAGGTTTCCGGGGGTGGCCGGATTCGGCGCGCCGAACTGCACTGGTATGAAGCACACGGCATCGGCATCAGCACATCGTTGCCGTCCGACACCGGTTCGTGAGCTGGGGCGCGGGTTCCAACGGCAGGTCGCCGATGAAGAGCGGCTGTGAGAGCAAAGTGCTCATGCGCGCCGTGGGAGCGTCCGATAAGGCCGGTGAGAGCCATTATGTACTGCATCGTCGTCAAGCGTGGCGACTACCAACAGTACGATGTTCTCTACAGGGCGTTCGGCGCCCGCGTACCCGTGGTCTGGGATCGCCGGCGCCGTGCAGGTCCCGACCCGCATCCCGCACCCGGTGCTGGCATCAACCACCGACCCGACCGCCGAGGCGGGATACCGTCGAGCTGGGTAGCGCTCGGATTCGTCGTCGCCAGGCACTGACGGGTTCGAGCCCCGTTGACTCCGCCACTTATAAGGCCCGATGGCATCGGCACCCCGTCCCTCGGGCCTGTCGTTGTACGACCGGCCGCTCACGCCTTCTTGCCGCGCCTCGCGTTCGAAGCGGGCGAGTCGTTCGGGGTGCCTGGTGGCATTGCGGAAAAGAACGAACCGTTAGATCCTTCCTGCAGTTTTGCAGTCCTCCAATCCTCCTTTTCGTGACGTGACCGTCGGCGATTTGCTGGCGCACTTGGCGCGGGCGGTGCCGGCACGGCCGGCGCTGTTGTACGAAAACGGCCCGCGTTACACCTTCGCCGAGCTCGACGAGGAAGCGCGGCTCGTCGCGCGCGGGCTGATCGCCCGCGGCGATATGCGACGCGATGGCAGGAAGCTCCGTCCGTAAGACTGAGGACAGTCACGCTGGAGGTCGCGAGTTCGAGTCTCGTCGACCCCGCCAGTCTTTCGGATAGAATCGGGACTGGCGTGAGCCGGTCCTTTCTTCGTTCAGGGGATCGAATCTTGCGTGTCGCTCGCTGGATGAGCTTCCGGAACCGCCCGCACATTACGCTCGCATCCCTGCTGGCGATCGCCGCGGGGGCGTGGACCCTTGCTGCTTGGATCGCCTGGTTCAGCTACGAGATCACCGCCCGCCTGCCCGGCCGGGACGAGCTGGCCGCGCTCGGCGACATGGCGCAGGCGACGACGATCTTCGACGCGGCGGACCGGCCGGTCTTCACGATCTTCAAAGAGCAGCGCATCGAAGTGCCGCTTGACCGCATCTCGCCGCACCTGCGGCGCGCGGTGATCGCGGTAGAGGACCAGCGCTTCTACGACCACGGCGGCGTCGATCTCGTCCGGGTCGTCGCGGCCTTCGTCGCCAACCTCCGTGAAGGGCGCCGGGCCCAGGGGGGGAGCACGATCACGCAGCAGCTGGCGCGGCTGGCGTTCCTCAGCCGCGACAAGACGATTCGCCGGAAGCTGAAGGAAGTGATCCTGGCGGCGCGCATCGAGCGCGACTACTCGAAGGACGAGATCCTGGAGCTCTACCTCAACAAGATCTACTTCGGCGACGGGCTGCACGGCGCCGAGGCCGCGGCGCGCGGGTACTTCGGCAAGCCGGCGGCGGACCTCGACATCGCGGAGGCGGCGCTCATCGCCGGCCTGATCAAGTCGCCGTCCGCCTATGCGCCGACCGTCAACCTCGACCGGGCCCTTGCGCGGCGAGACCTGGTGCTGCAGGCGATGCTCGATGAGCGATTGATTAATCGTCAGACCTTCGACGCGTCACGCGCGGCGGGCGTCACGCTGAAAGACATCCTGCAGAAGGACGAGGCGTTCGGCCTGCACTTCAAGGAGCACGTCCGGCGGGAGCTGGTCGATCGCTTCGGTTTTGAGCGCGTCCTCGAAGGCGGCCTGCGCGTCTACACGACGCTCGATTCCGATATGCAGCAGGCGGCCGAGCGCACGATCGACGAGGGCCTGCGGGAGATCGAGCAGCGGCGCGGCTATCCGCATCCCCCGCGCGAGCTGCAGGCCGCGCTGCTCGCCATCGACCCGAAGTCCGGGCACGTGCGCGCGATGATCGGCGGCCGCAGCTTCCGCGAGAGCCGCTTCAACCGCGCCGTGCAGGCGAAGCGCCAGCCGGGGTCGGCGTTCAAGCCGTTCGTCTACGCCGCCGCGCTCGAGGAGGGGTACACGCCCGCGAGCGTGATCGCCAACCTCGACGATCCGATCCTGACCCGGCAGGGGGCGTGGATGCCGGAGGACGAGCACTCGAGCGCGACGTCGATGACGCTGCGGACCGCGCTCCGCACATCCAGCAACCGCGCCGCGGTCCAGCTGCTGCGATTGGTCGGCATCCCGCAGACCGTCACCTACGCCGAGCGGCTCACGGTGGAGACGCCGCCGAGCGTCCCGTCGCTCGCGCTCGGCGCGGGTGAGGTCACGCTCGCGTCGCTGACCTCCGCCTACGGTGCGTTCGCGAACGGCGGAACGGTGCACAAGCCGCTGACCGTCCTCCGCGTGGAAGACAGCGACGGCCAGCCGCTGTATCAGGCGACAGACGGGGGCACGCGCGCGGTCAGCGAATCCACCGCGTTTCTGATGGCCACCATGCTGGCCGACGTCGTCAATTTCGGCACGGCGTATCGCGCGCGACGCGAGGGCTTCGTCCTCCCCGCGGCGGGTAAGACGGGGACGACCAACGACTACATGGATGCCTGGTTCGTGGGCTTCACGCCGTCGCTCGTCTCGGGTGTCTGGATCGGATTCGACCAGCCGCGCACGATCATGTCGAACGGCTACGCCGGCGACCTCGCGGTCCCGCTCTGGGCGCGCTTCATGAAGGCGGCGACCAAAGGGGCCAAGCCCGAGTGGCTCGAGCGCCCGAAGGACGTCGTCGCGGTGAACGTCTGCCGCATGTCCGGCCAGCTCCCCTCGGGCGGGTGTCACAGCGTCGAAGTGCTCTCGCGCGAGGGTCACGCGGAGATCCGATCGCTCGTCTATACGGAGTTCTTCAAGCGGGGAACCGCTCCGCTCGATACCTGCCCGCTTCACGCGCAGCCGTCGCTCCTCGATCGGATCGCCGGGCTGTTCGGCTCGACCCCGGGCGAGCCGGTGTCGCCCGAAGCAGTCGGCCTTCCCTCCGGCGCGCCGCCGCCTCCGCCTCCTACCGCTACCGGAACGACCGCAACCGTGCCCGCACCGGAGGCCGCTAAGCCCGCGGAGAAGGAAAAGAAGAAGCGCGGGTTCTGGTCCCGAGTTTTCGGGATTGGGAAAGATAGGGACGACGGGAAGAAGAAGAAGCCTTAATATCAGTTCCTAGTGCTTAGTTCTTCGTGCCTAGTCTGACTTGACTCGCCACTGTCTTCGCTGACTGGGCTAACTTCGTCAGTCCTTCCCGCTCGCTCCGCTCACCAATGCCGCAAGGGGCCCATCCCGCGTGATTCGCCCCGGCGACCAGACAGGGCAAGAGCACCCTCATTCAGCGAAGAGGGGTCACGAGCGAAGTCACACTAAGCACTAAGAACTAAGCACTAAGAACTGTTACTATGCGTGCATAGTGCCATTCCAGGATCTGAAGGGGCACCGCCATCTGCTGGACCTGCTGGCCTCGGCCGCCTCGCGCGGCGCGGTCCCACAGAGCCTGCTGTTTGCCGGGCCTGACGGCGTCGGCAAGCGGCTCGCCGCGTTGGCGCTGGCGCAGGCGGTGAACTGCATGCAATTGCTACGGATTTCAGCCAGTACAGGCCATCAGCGAGGCGAGCGAAGCGAGCCTTGGCAGGCGCCGGGGGTGGGGCCCCGGCGCGATGAAGAATACGACGCGTGCGGGACGTGCCACTCCTGCCGCAAGATCGCCCGCGGCGTACATCCCGACGTCCTGCTGATCGAGCCGGGGGATTCCGGATCGATCAAGATTGAGGAAGTCCGAGACGCGATCGGCCGGGCGGCGTATCGTCCCTTCGAGGGACGGCGGCGCGTGACGATCGTCGATTGCGCCGACGCGCTGGTTCCGAACGCGCAGGACGCGCTGCTGAAGACGCTCGAGGAACCGCCGTCCGGATCGATCTTCGTCCTCGTGACCGCCAGGCCGGACGCGCTGCTGCCGACGATCCGGTCGCGCTGCTACCGGCTGCGGTTCGGCCGGCTGGCCGAGGCGGAGGTGGCCGCGATCC
>JBOGJB010000122.1:0-7653 GCA_050745085.1 Vicinamibacterales bacterium | reverse complement strand
GATCGGTACCGGCCGTTTCACGACAAGGCGCGCGCCCAGATCGCCCGCGAGCTCGATCTGATCGAGAAGCTCGATCTGGCCGGGTACTTTCTGATCGTCTGGGACGTCGTTAACTACTGCCGGCAGCAGGGGATCCTCGTCCAGGGGCGCGGCTCGGCGGCCAACAGCGCCGTGTGCTACAGCCTCGGCATCACCGCCGTCGATCCGATCGGCATGGAGCTGCTCTTCGAGCGGTTCCTGTCGGAGGAGCGCGGCGAGTGGCCGGACATCGACCTCGATCTGCCGAGCGGCGACCGCCGCGAGCGGGTCATCCAGCACGTCTACGAGAAGTACGGCGCGCACGGCGCAGCCCCCGAAGGGCCAAAAGCCGCAATGACCGCCAACGTCATTACGTACCGCGGTCGCAGCGCCGCGCGCGAGGTGGGGAAGACGCTCGGCCTCGACGAGCCCACGATCGACCGGCTCTCGAAGCTGATGAACCAGTTCGAGTGGATTGACCCGCGCGAGACGCTGGCGCGCAACCTGCGCGACGCGGGGCTGGACCCCGATGACGAGCGGATGCGGCAGTTCGGGACGCTGTGGCACCAGATGCAGGATCTGCCGCGCCATCTCGGCCAGCACTCGGGCGGGATGGTCGTCTGCCAGAGGCGGCTGGACGAGGTCGTCCCGCTCGAGAACGCGACGATGCCCGGCCGCGTCGTCGTGCAGTGGGACAAGGACGACTGCGCCGATATGGGCCTCGTCAAAGTCGATCTGCTCGGCCTGGGGATGATGGCGGTGCTGCAGGATGCGCTGACGCTGATAAATGGGCCTGGGGCCCCAGGCCCCCTCGATCTCGCCCACCTCCCCCCCGACGATCCCGCGGTCTACCGCATGCTCCAGGAGGCGGACACGATCGGCATCTTCCAGGTCGAGTCGCGCGCGCAGATGGCGACGCTGCCGCGGCTCCGGCCGAAGAACTTCTACGACATCGTCGTCGAGGTGGCGATCATCCGCCCCGGGCCGATCGTCGGGCAGATGGTGCATCCGTACCTGAAACGCCGGCAGGGGATCGAGCCGGTGGTGTATCCGCATCCGTCGCTCGAATCGACGCTCGAGCGGACGCTCGGCGTACCGCTGTTCCAGGAGCAGCTCCTCAAGATGGCGATGATCGCGGCCGGCTTCACCGGCGGCGAGGCGGAGGAGCTGCGGCGGGCGTTCGGGTTCAAGCGGTCGGAGCGGCGGATGCGCGAGATCGAGGTCAAGCTGCGCGCCGGGATGGCGCGGCAGGGGATCACCGGCGAGGCGGCCGAGGAGATCGTCCGCGCGATCACGTCGTTCGCGCTGTATGGCTTCCCCGAATCGCACGCGGCGAGCTTCGCGCTGCTCGTCTACGCGAGCGCGTATCTCAAGGCGCATTTCCCGGCGGCGTTCTATGCCGCGATGCTCAACAACCAGCCGATGGGCTTCTACCACCCGGCGACGATCGTCAAGGACGCGCAGCGCCACGGCGTGCGCTTCGCGCCGATCGACGTCGAGTACTCATCCTGGCACTGCACAATCGAATGCGATGGACGAATCCGTCTGGGACTCATGTATGTCGCTGGATTGCGACACGACGTGGCACTTCGCATCGAGAACGCTCCTGGTCGTGCCTCGGGCCGTGCCTCGGACCTCGTCCCTCGGGCGGTGCCTGATGCAGTCGACGCCTCGGTCTGTCCAAAGTGCGGGTGCGACGATCCGTCGATGATCGAGTGCGGGGAGAATTTCTGCTTCTGCAACATCTGTTCGCACCAGTGGGCTCGAAGCACGAGGAACGAGGCACTGCCGAGGCCCGAGGCACGAGGCACTGCCCGAGGCACGAACCCCGAGGAACGAGGCACGCGGTTCCAATCACTCGACGACTTGATCGCACAGACAGGTCTGCGCCGAGACGAGCTGCAGACGCTCGCCGCGATCGGCGCACTCAACGCGTTCGGCGGCGATCGCCGGAGCGCGCTGTGGCAAATCGAGCGGGCGGCGCGCCCGGCGGGAGAGCTGTTTGCCGACGCCGACGGCGTAGGCCCGACCTTCAGGTCGGGCGTATCGGGATCATCCGGACGCTCGGGTGAGCCCAGCACGCCCGGCCTGAAGGCCGGGCCTACAACGCCGGAATCACCCCTCCGTCCGATGACCCTGAAAGAGCGCGTCGGCGCCGACTACGACGGCACGGGCCTGACGATCGGCCCGCACCCGATGGCGCTTTGCCGCCACACCCTCGCACTGCGCGGCGTGCAGCGCGCGATCGATCTGCCGCGGGGACGGAGCGGCCGGCGGGTCCGCGTCGCCGGCGCCGTCATCACGCGCCAGCGTCCGGGCACGGCGAAAGGCTTTGTGTTCCTCACGCTCGAGGACGAAACCGGCATCGCGAACATCATCGTCCGGCCCGATCTGTACGGGGATCAGCGTCCGACGATCATCAATGCGCCCTACCTGATGGTCGAAGGGATTCTGCAGATCCAGGAAGGTGTCACGTCGGTCAAGGCGGAGCGGGTACAAGGGTTGACGACCGGCGGGCCGGTAGTGGACGCACACAACTTCTACTAGGTTCTAGCTCCTAATACCTTCGACCGCGCGACTGGCGGCTTACACACTCATCCTCCTGCTCGGGCGCCGTTTGCCGCGAACGTCTACGCCGCCCGGACGGGTCACACGATCCGTGGACGGCCGCACATGTCGCTGCCTGTGGCCGAGCCACCCTTGGCCGTCGATGCGGCTCAGGTACCTCGTTTGCTTGCTCCACCGTTCGATGGGATCTGTACGTCGAAGCTCAGCCGTGCTCGTGACCCTCGCCGTCGTCGCCAGCGCGGCAATGACGTGCAATCCGGCGATCAAATCCACGCTCAGGCGCCCGCCGACCGCCGCTGAGATGGCCCAGCTGTGGCAGGAACCGAAGGACCTCGAGCGCCGTGACCTGTTTTACGGAGTTGGCGGGGAGAAACTGGCGCCGGAGCCGAAGGCGGCCTACAAGTTCAGAGTGAAAGACACCTCCGGCTACAGCCCGGGCTACGAAGTCATCGACGCGAACGGCCGCGAGTGGAGTGTCAAGCAGGGAGACGAGGGGCAAACGGAAGTTGTGGCCTCGCGCCTGTACTGGGCGGTCGGATACCATCAGCCGCCTGCGTACTTCGTCCCCGAGTGGACGCTCGAGGGCGGGGATGTGGCGGAGCAGACGTCGGGACGGTTCCGTCCCGAGCTCCCGCAGTGGAAGGTCGCGGGGGACTGGAGCCTGCACGAGAATCCCTTCGTGGGCACGCAGCCGTATCGCGGCCTCCTCGTGCTGCACCTGATCACGAACAGCTGGGACATCAAGACGGCGCAGAACAAGGTCTACGAGGCGACGGCTGAGAGACTCCAGCCACGGCGGATGTACATCGTGCGCGATCTCGGCGCGACGTTCGGCCGGCCGCGCTGGCCCGACGGCTCTCGCAACAATCCCGAGCACTACGAAGAGCACCCCTTCATCAAAAGCGTCAACGGTGCGCGGGTCGACTTCCCGTACGGGGGACGGCACCAGGAGCTGTTCAAGCAGATCCGGACCCAGGACGTGTGCTGGACCTCGCGGCTGCTCTCGCGTCTCAGCGAGAAGCAGAAGCGCGACGCGTTCCGCGCGGCCGCGTATCCCGATCAGACGGCCGGGCGGTTTCTCGCTCGCCTCGACGCCAAGATCGCCGAAGGGCTGAAGCTGTGCGCATCGCGGTGACGGCGGCCGCCGCGGTCCTGCTCGCCGCGGCGATCGCGTGCGCTCCAGCGTTGCGCTCCACCGCGAGCGCCCCCCCGACGCCCGCCGACATGGCGGAACTGTGGCAAGAGCCCGCCGATCTGGAGAGTCGGGATCTGCTTCACGGACCGGGTGGGAAGGCAGGCGTGCCCTCCCCGGACGTGGCCTGGCGCTTCCAATCGGCTGACACAACGGGGTACAGCCGCGGCTACGACGTCACCGGTCCTGACGGCGGCGAGTGGGATGTCAAGATGGGACCCGAAGCCCAGACCGAGATCGTCGCTTCGCGGCTCCTGTGGGCGGTCGGGTATCATCAGCCACCCACGTACTTCGTGACCCGCTGGCGGCTCGCCGGCGCCCCGGGCGTGGACGAGTCGGTGCCGCAGGCGTCAGCGCGGTTCCGGCCCGACGTTCCGGGCATGAAGAATACGGGCGACTGGTCGTGGTACGAGAACCCGTTTGTCGGCACGCGGCCGTATCACGGGCTGCTGGTCCTTAACATGTTGATGAGCAACTGGGACCTCAAAGGGACCAACAACAAGCTGTACGAGTCGGTTGCGGCAGGCGAGGCAGAGCCCCGCCGCTGGTTCGTCGTCCGGGATGTCGGAGCGACGTTCGGGAAGAGCCGCGGCTACTTTCCGGGCACGCGGAACAACCCGCGGGACTACGAGCGGCAGAAGTTCATCGTCGGCGTTCAGAACGCGCGCGTCCTGTTCGCGTACGGCGGACGGCATCGCGGCCTCCTTGAGCCGATCGGGCCGACGGATGTCGTGTGGATCTGCGAGCGTCTGACGCGGCTGTCGGACCGGCAGTGGGACGATGCGTTCCGTGCCGCCGGCTACGCAGAGGCGCAGAAGATGCAGCTCCTCGCGACGATCAAACGCCACATCGCGCACGGCCGCGCCCTCGTTGACGCGCCACGAGTCGTCGGCGAAATCAGATGATTGAGATCAGCCGGCGGCAATCGGTCGCGATCGGTGTGGTGGGGCTGGCGCTGCTGGTGTCCGCCTCGCTGGTTGCGGGGCAGTTTCAGTCGGAGCCGCCGTTCTCGACGCCGGACCATCCGGCGCATCCGATGCACGATCTCAAGGACGCGACGGCCGCGCTGCCGATCGCCACCGTGCTCGGTACGGTCCTCGCGCTCCGGCCGCGGCGGCGCGACGCGCGGCCGCGGCTGCCCGAGGTGGTGCAGACGCAAATCATCTTGGCGATTGTCGGCGCGGTCATCATGCTGATTGTCGGTGCGAGCGTCGCGCGCGCATTCGCGATCGTCGGCGCGGCGAGCCTGATACGCTACCGGTCCAAGATCGACGACCCGAAGGACGCCGGGGTCATGCTGTCGGCGCTGGCCGTCGGCCTGGCCTGCGGCGTCGGGATCTACGCGCTCGCGGCGTTCTCGACCGGGTTCATCGTGCTCGTGCTCTGGATCATCGAGGCGCTGGAGCCGCAGGGGCTCAAGACCTTCGAGCTGAAGATCAAGGCGAAGGACACCGCGCCCCTGCGCAATGCGGTCGAATCGCTCCTGCGGCGGCAGCACATCAAATACGAGCTGCGCACCTCCGCGACCGAGGAGCTCACCTACGAGGTGAAGGTCCCGTACGGGCGGCGGACCGATCGGATGTCGAACGCGATCCTTCTGGTCGACCCCAACGCCGACATATCGGTGGAATGGGACGAGAAGGGCAAGAAGAGCAAATAGCGTCGCAGCGTCCGGCTTCAGCCGGACGAGAGCGGAAGAGCGTTGAAGCTCATCATCCAGCCCGACGACGGGTTCGAGCCGGTCCTGCAGGCGATCCGGAAGGCGAAGACCCGGATCGACATTCTGATCTTCCGTCTCGATCGCGACGATCTCATCAAAGCGCTCGGCGAGGCGGTGGCTCGGCAGGTGCCGGTGCACGCGCTCATCGCGCACACGGCCCGCGGTGATGATAAGCGTCTGCGCAACCTCGAGCAGCGCCTGCTGGAGGTCGGCGCGATCGTCGCCAGGACGGCCGACGACCTGCCCCGGTACCACGGCAAGATGCTCATCGCCGACGACACGCTGTATCTGCTCGCATTCAACTACACGAAGGCGGACGGGAAGAGCCGGAGCTTCGGCATCGTCACCGACGACGGAAAGCTCGTCGCCGAAGCAGGGATGCTCTTCGAGGCGGACTTCGCCAAGCAGGCCTACACCCCGGGGCACAAACAGTTCGTCGTTAGTCCGGAGAACTCGCGCGAGATCCTGACGAGGTTCATCGAGGGGGCGAAGCGGGAGCTGCTCATCTACGACCACAAAGTCAGCGACCGCCGCATGATCAAGCTGTTGGGCGCCCGTTTGAAAGCAGGAGTCGACGTGCGCATCATCGGCCACGTCGCGAAGCCGTGGGGCGACCTGCCGTGCGACCGGCTGAAGCTGCGGCAGCACGTCCGCGCGATCATCCGCGACGGGTCGGACGCATTTCTGGGCAGCCAGAGCCTCAGGACCATCGAGCTGAACGGCCGTCGCGAAATCGGCCTGCTCGTGGACGACGCGCAGGCCGTGACGCAGATGCGCGAAACCTTCGAGTCGGACTGGGCGACGACCGAGACGGCCAGGCAGAAAAAGAAGGACGACGAGAAGGCGGAACTAGCGGCCGGCCGGACCGCCTGACGTCGTCTCCGGCTGGCGGCGCCGGAACGAGCCGGAGTCCACCGTCTCTCCGCGCCGTGAGATCGCCTGGAAATACATCTCATCTCCCTCGATCTCCATCAGCACGAAGTGATTGTCGTCGTCGAAGCCCTTCGCGGTCAGGGGGGAGTTGGGGCGGATGTTCCCCTCGCGCAGCTTCGCCGCGCCGCCCGACGTCATGTAGAGGATGCCGTTCTGCGGCTTGATCCGCTCGTAGAAGTGCTCGTGGCCGGCGAGCACGGCGCTGACGTTGTATTTGATGAAGAGCGGTTCCAGTCTCTGCCGGAGATCCAGGCTCGATCCGTGCCGACCGCCCGACGAGTAGATCGGATGATGGAAGAACACGATCTTCCAGTCCTCGCCGGAGCTCTTCAGCTCGCGCTCCAGCCACTCCATCTGGCGGCGGTCCGGATAGGTGCTCTCCAGCGCGAAGAACCTGACGTCCTGCTCCGGGGCCTTGAAGGTGTAGTAGAGCTCGCCGCCCATGTTGAACAGCTTGTACATGCGCTGCTCGCGGTCGTCGTGGTTGCCGAGGCTCGCGTAGAACTTCACCTTCGCGTCGAGGAGCGGCTTGTACGGACGCTCGAACTTCTTCTCGTAGTCCTGCGGCCGCTCCGAGCCGTAGAGGTTGTCCCCCATCATCAGCACGAGCTCGAAGGGGAACAGCGCGTGCGCTTCCGCCATCCGCTTGGCGACCTCGTACTGCGCGCTGCCGCCGGTGCCGCTGTCGCCGATGACCGCAAACTTCAGCGACCCCTCCTTCTGCGGCAGCGTGATCTTGATCTGACCCGTGGTCCCGCTCTGGTGACCGGCGGCCGGGACGAGGAGCGCGGCGATTGCGAGCAGGGCCGCGAGCGGACGGGGGGTGAAGCGGAGATTACGGGATCGCATTCGTCATGTAATCCACGATGATCTGCGCGTGGTTGTCGAACAGGATGAGCTGGCGCCCTACGAACCGGTATTCGATGTCTTCCGGAAGGCGTGGCAGCGCCTCCAGGATCCTGGGCGGCATCGTCGAGAGCGGCACATCGCTCGGATAGGGGCCGTTGACGCGCAAGGGCACCGGTTTCGTGTTCTCGTCGAGGATCTCGGCTCTGATGTCCTTCCCGGTCGGCCCGCGCAGCACGTTGCTGACGATCCGGCGGAAGAGGGGGCGCACCTGCCGGGTGAAGATGTCTCCCGGCTTCGCGCCCTGGCGGGCGGCGGCGATGAGCTTGGCGAGCCCTACTTGGTGCTCTTGGATGCGCTTCGGATCCGTCTGATC
>JBOGJB010000121.1:0-7195 GCA_050745085.1 Vicinamibacterales bacterium | reverse complement strand
GCGCGGCGGTGCGCGCCTCCGGTGTGAGCGGCCGCAGCGTGTCGAGCAGCACGACGACGTCGAAGGACGCGTCGTCGAAGGGAAGAGGCGCGGGCGGCACGGAGGAGATCTCCACGAGCACGCCCTCGCGCTCGGCCGCGCGGGTCGCGCGCGCGACGGCGCTCTCTGACGGATCGATCGCCGCGGCACGTCCGGTCAGCCCGGTCTTCGACGCGAGCGCCGCGAAGAGTCCGCCGTCGCCGCAGCCGATCTGCAACAGCCGATCGCCGAGCTTCACGCCGATCATCGAGACCGCGAGGTCATGCGGACCGGGTCCCGAGCGGAACAGCTTCATCAAGTGTCGATCCGCGGTGATCCGTGGCTCAAAACCCGCATGATATAGTCTCGGGCCGTGACAGAACCACTCGATATTCGGCCAGCTGACGGCCGTCTCGGTGTGTTGCTCGCGGGGCTCGGCGCCGTCAGCACGACGTTCATCGCCGGCGTCCTTGCCGTGCGAAAAGGGATTGCAAAGCCAATCGGCGCGCTCACGCAGATGGGAACGGTGCGGCTCGGCAAGCGCACCGACGGACGTGCGCCAGGCATCGACGAGTTCGTGCCGCTCGCTCCGCTCGACAACCTCGTGTTCGGCGGCTGGGACATCTTCGAGGACGATTGCTACGACGCGGCGCGGACCGCCGGGGTCCTCGAGCGATCGCTCCTCGATCAGGTGAAGCCGGAGCTCGAAGCCATCAAGCCGTGGCCCGCGGTGTTCGATCGCCGCTACGTGAAACGGCTCGACGGGCCGAACGTCAAGCGCTCCAAGAACAAACGCGAGCTTGCGGACGCGCTCATCGACGACATCCGCAGGTTCAAGGAGTCGCAGAAGCTCGATCGACTCGTGCTGATCTGGTGCGGCTCGACGGAGGTGTTCCTCAGGGAAACCGACGTCCATCGCAGCGTCGCCGCGTTCGAGAAGGGGCTCGGGGCCAACGATGACGGCATCCCGTCGAGCATGATCTACGCCTACGCGGCGATCAAGGAAGGCATCCCGTACGCGAACGCGGCGCCGAATCTCAGTGCTGACGTCCCCGCCCTCATGGATCTGGCAGCGATGACCGGGGCGCCGATCGCCGGGAAGGACCTGAAGACCGGGCAGACGCTCATCAAGACGATCATCGCGCCCGGCTTGAAAGCGCGGCTGCTCGGCGTGAGCGGCTGGTACTCGACGAACATTCTCGGCAACCGGGATGGCGAGGTGCTGGACGATCCAGAGTCGTTCAAGACGAAGGAGGAGAGCAAGAAGTCGGTCCTCGACTACATCCTCCAGCCGAACCTCTATCCCGAGCTCTACGCGCACCTCTGCCACGTCGTCCGCATCAACTACTACCCGCCGCGCGGCGACAACAAGGAGGGCTGGGACAACATCGACATCTTCGGGTGGCTCGGCTACCCAATGCAGCTCAAGATCAACTTCCTCTGCCGCGACAGCATCCTCGCGGCGCCGATCGTGCTGGATCTGGTCCTGTTTCTCGACTTGGCGAAGCGCGCGGGCATGTCGGGCATCCAGGAGTGGCTCTCCTTCTACTTCAAGAGCCCGATGCGTGCGCCGGAGCTGTACCCCGAGCACGACCTCTTCATCCAGTTGATGAAGCTGAAGAACACGCTGCGCTACATGCGCGGTGAAGATCTCATCACGCATCTTGGCCGGGAGTACTACGACTGATGACTCCAGCGAAGCTTCAACCGGCGCTGTACGGCGGTGCGTTCATCGGCGTCCTGTCGGCCCTGCCGTTCGTCAACCTCGGCAACTTCTGCTGCTGCATGTGGGTCATCGGCGGCGGCGTGATTGCCGCCTACGTGATGCAGCAGAACTACCCGCTGCCGATCACGGTCGCCGACGGCGCGCTCGTCGGGCTGCTGGCCGGCGTGTTCGGCGGCGTGATCGGCGCGGTGCTCTCGATTCCGATCGAGCTGGCGTTCGGCGACATGCAGCGCGAGATGTTCCGGCGTGTCGTCGAGGGGCTCGGGACGCTGCCGCCGGAGGCGCAGGACGTGTTCGACCAGATGGAAGGCCGCGGTGCCGCGGAGATGGCCCTCGGCACCATCTTCCAGCTCATGATCGGCGTCGTCGCCGGCGCGATCTTCGGCATGCTCGGCGGCGTCCTCGGCGCGGCGATGTTCCGCAAGGACCAGCCGCCCACGCCCAGCGAGACGCCGCTGGTTCCATAGCGTCATCGATTCCTGCCGTGGCGGACCGCTCAACGTCTCCCGAGATCGACGCGCTCCTTCAGGAGGATCGGCGCTTCCCGCCGTCCGACGCCTGGCGGCGCTCCGCGCAGGTCAGCGATCCCGACATCTATCGCAAGGCGGTAGAACATTGCCGGATTGGGAATCGTCAATTGCCTCACTAATCGTCGATTGTCGATGGTGCAATCGTCAATTAATGGGGCCATTGCCGATTCCCAATCCGGCAATGGTATGGTGTACCGATGGCTCTGATTGAGACCCAGGACCTGTGGAAAACCTACGTGATGGGCGCGGAAGAGATTCACGCGCTCCGGGGCGTGTCGATTCAGATCGATCGCGGCGAGTACGTCGCGATCATGGGTCCGTCCGGCTCGGGGAAGTCGACGCTGATGAACCTGATCGGCTGCCTCGACACGCCGTCGCAGGGGAGCTACCTGCTGAACGGCAAGCAGGTGAGCCAGATGAACGACGACGAGCTGGCGCGGATCCGGAACGAGGAGATCGGGTTCGTCTTCCAGACCTTCAACCTGCTCCCGCGCGCGACCGCGCTGCACAACGTTGAGCTGCCGCTCATCTACGCCGGCATGCCGTCGAAGGACCGGCAGCAGCGCGCGCTCGAGGCGCTCGGGAAGGTCGAGCTGATCGACCGCAAGACGCACCGGCCGAACGAGCTATCGGGCGGCCAGCGCCAGCGCGTGGCGATCGCACGCGCGCTCGTCAACAACCCCTCGATCCTCCTGGCGGACGAGCCGACGGGCAACCTCGATTCGAAGACGGGCGAGGAAATCATGGGCCTGTTCAGCCGACTGCACGAGGCGGGCAACACGATCGTGATCGTCACGCACGAGGCGGACATCGCCGCCCACGCGCACCGGACGGTTCACATCCGCGACGGGAACGTGGAGAGGGACGTCAGCAGCCCAAGGGTTCCAAGGGTTCCACTGGTTCCAGCCGTTCCAGAGGTTCGTGGTTCGGGTTCGACGCTGAACCCCTGAACCTTTGGAACCGGTGGAACCCCCCTGTTCGGTTCAGACCGCCGCGTAGTGACCGCCTGAGATCTCCTTCAGCGGCGCGTCCCGGTTGAACAACCCCGGATCCAGCTCGATCCGGTGCCGCGGCGCGGCGGGGTCGAGCGATGGAATGGCCGAGAGCAGCGCGCACGTGTAAGGGTGCGCGGGCGCCGCAAAGAGCCGCTCGGTCGGTCCGGTCTCCACGATCCGTCCCAGATACATCACCGCCACGCGATCGCAGATGTGCCGCACGAGCCGGAGATCGTGCGCGATGAAGAGATACGTCAGCTTCAGCTTCTGCTGCAGCTCCATCAGCAGGTTGACGACCTGCGCTTGCACCGAGACGTCGAGCGCCGAGACGGGCTCGTCCGCGATGACGAGCGACGGGTTGAGCGCGAGCGCGCGAGCCAGGCCGATGCGCTGGCGCTGCCCGCCGCTGAACTCGTGCGGATAGCGCGAGAGGTGCGACGGATCGAGCCCGACGAGGGAGAACAGCTCGCGGACTCGCGCCTGGCGCTCGGCCTTCTTCCCCATCCTGTGGATGACGAGCGGCTCCTCCACGGTCGTCCCGGCGCGCATCCGCGGGTTGAGCGACGAGTACGGATCCTGGAAGACGATCTGCATGTCGCGCCGGGCGCGGCGCAGCCGCGCGCGCGGGAACGCGAGCACGTTCTCGCCGCGGAACAGGATCTCCCCCGACGTCGGCTCGATGAGCCGCAGGATGCACCGCCCGGTCGTCGTCTTGCCGCTGCCGGACTCGCCGACGAGTCCGAACGTTTCGCCCTCGCGGATCGAGAAACTGACGTCATCGACCGCGCGGACGATGGTCTTCTTCGCGAGCAGTCCATGCCCGCGGGTGAAGTGTTTGGTGAGGTGGCGGACTTCCAGAAGAGGCTTCACCGGGGCGCCCCGCCGTCGTACAGAAAGCAGCGCACCGTACGGCCCCAGCCGAGATCGGTGACGCCGGGCACCTGGGTGTGACAGTGCTCGAGGCGAGCCGGGCACCGCGGCGCGAAGGCGCAGCCCGGCGGCACCTGGCCGAGCGCCGGCACGATGCCCTGGATCGCCCGCAGCCGCGAGCCGGGCACCCCGCCCGGAATTGACGCCATCAGTCCCTGCGTGTAGGGATGCTTCGGATCCCGGAACAACTCGCCCGCCGGCGCCTCCTCCACGATCCGCCCCGCGTACATGACGGCGACGCGGTCAGCCGTCTCCGCGACGACGCCGAGATCGTGCGTGATGAGGAGGAGCGACAGCTTGAACTCGCGTTTCATCTCGCGGAGCAGGTCGAGAATCTGCGCCTGGATCGTGACGTCGAGCGCGGTGGTCGGCTCGTCCGCGATGAGCAGCGCCGGCCGGCAGGCGAGCGCCATCGCGATGAGCGCGCGCTGTCGCAGTCCGCCCGAGAGCTGATGCGGATACTCGTCGACCCGGCGCGTCGGTTCCGGGACGCGTACCGCGCCGAGCAGGTCGACCGCGCGGTCGCGCGCCTCGCGTCGCTTGGCGCGCCCGTGGACGACAAGCGTTTCAGCAATCTGATCGCCGATCGTGAAGATCGGGTTGAGCGCCGTCATCGGCTCCTGGAAGACGAGGCCGATCTGCGCGCCGCGCACCTCGCGCATCTCGCGCTCGGTCAAAGTCAGTAAGTCTCGTCCTTTGAATACGATACGGCCAGCCGCAATCCGGCCCGGCGACTGAATCAGCCGCAGGACGGAAAACGCGGTGACCGACTTGCCGCTGCCCGACTCGCCGACAAGGCACAGCGTTTCTCCCTCGCGCACCTCGAAGCTGACATCGTCAACGGCGGCGGCGCGACCGGAAGGGAGGTCGAAGACGGTGGTCAGGTGTTCGACCGAGAGCAGCGGTGGGCTCACGTGTCGATCTCCCTGTGCTCCCCGAATACGCCGCGGAGGGTGTCGGCGATCTCGCCGAGCGTCGCGCGAGCCTCGACCGCCGCGACGATCGGCGCCACGAGATTATCGCGGCCTCGCGCGGCCGCGGCGACGGCATCGAGTGACGATCGCCATGCGCTCGCGTCGCGCGATGCGCGCAGCGCCTTGACGCGCGCGACCTGACGCCGCTCGAGCTCGGGGTCGATCTGGAGCAGGTGGATAGTGGCGGTCCCGGCGGTTGCGAACTGATTCACGCCGACGACGACGTGCTCGCCGCGATCGATGGCCTGCTGCGCGCGGTACGCCGACTCCTGGATGTCCCGCTGAATCGCGCCCGCCTCGATGGCCGCGAGTGTCCCGCCGAGCGCCTGGATGCGATCGAGCATCGCGCGGACCTCGGTCTCGATCGCGTTGGTCCGCGCTTCGAGCGCCCAGGCGCCACCGAGCGGATCGACCGTGTTCGTTGCGCCGGTCTCGCTCGCGATGATCTGCTGCGTACGGAGCGCGATGCGCGCCGACTCCTCGGTCGGCAGCGCGAGCGCTTCGTCGCGGCCGTTGCAGTGGAGTGACTGCGTTCCGCCCATGACCGCCGCCATCGCCTGAATGGCCACCCGGACGATGTTGTTGTCGGGCTGCTGCGCGGTCAGCGTGCTCCCGGCCGTCTGCGTGTGGAAACGGAGCTGCTCCGCGCGCGGGTCCGTCGCGCCGAACCGCTCGCGCATGAGCCGCGCCCATAGCCGGCGCGCGGCGCGGAACTTCGCGACCTCCTCGAGAAAGTCGTTGTGCGCCGCGAAGAAGAACGAGAGACGCCGGCCGAGCCGGTTCACATCGAGCCCCGCGGCCGTCGCCGCCTCGACGTAGGCGATCGCGTTCGCGAAGGTGAACGCGACCTCCTGCGCCGCGGTCGATCCTGCCTCCCGGATGTGGTAGCCGCTGATCGAGATGGTATTCCAGTTCGGCAGCTCGCGCTCGCACCACGCGAAGATGTCGGTGACGATCCGCAGCGAGGCGCGGGGCGGGAAAATGTAGGTGCCGCGCGCGACGTACTCCTTGAGGATGTCGTTCTGAACGGTGCCCGAGAGCTTCGTGAGATCCGCGCCCTGGCGCTTCGCGACCGCGACGTAGAGCGCGAGCAGCACGATCGCCGTCGCGTTGATCGTCATCGAGGTAGACACGCGGTCGAGCGGGATGGCGCTGAAGAGCTCCGCCATGTCCTCGATCGAGTCGATCGCCACGCCGACGCGACCGACCTCGCCCTCCGCGAGCGGATGATCCGAGTCGTAGCCGATCTGCGTGGGGAGGTCGTAGGCGACGCTGAGACCGCTCACGCCCTGCGCGAGCAGGTACCGGTAGCGCGCGTTGGACTCGGCCGCCGTCCCGAAGCCGGCGTACTGCCGCATCGTCCAGAGACGCCCGCGGTACATGGTCGGCTGGACCCCGCGCGTGTACGGAAAGGCGCCGGGCTGCCCGAGATCGCGCACCGGATCCCAGCCGGCGAGGTCGTCCGGTGTGACGAACGGACTGTTCTGAGCGACGTCGAAGGGCCGCGACATCGGCCGAATTGTGCCACGAATCCGTTGACACCCGTGAAGCCGGGTCATACAATGACGTCAGCTCCACAGACCCACTCCCGATGAGCAACTCTTGGCGGCCGATCTCTGCTCGCGCATCCTCAGCCGGCAGTTCTCGATCGGCGATCGCCCCGGTTTCCCAGCGCCGGCGGCTGTGAGGAGGTCCCGCATGGATGACGCCGTGACCCGGTTAGCCCGTGAGCTGGCCGACGCGATCGCCGCCGCCGTCGCCGAAGATCCGCGCGTCGAGGCGTGCCGCGAGCGGGCACGCGCGGCGGGCTACGAGATGAAGGTGGCGCTCGAGGCCACTGTGGGGTTCGCGAGCCGCTCGACGCCCGGCGCGCTGCAGAAGGTGGGACCGAACGCGCGCGCGCTCGCGCCGCGCCGCGCGCTCGAGATGAGCGCGACGGATCGGCGCTTCCTCCGATCGCTCCGCATCGCCGCGGACGAATCAACCGAAAAGAAAGAAGTCGAATAACCCATTGCTGAATGC
>JBOGJB010000120.1:0-11272 GCA_050745085.1 Vicinamibacterales bacterium | reverse complement strand
GGCCGGGCCCGACCGACGGGGTGCGGATCGCCGCGTCGGCGGGCGACCCGGAGCTGCTGGTGACGTTCGAGGGTCCGGCGGATCGATACGTCCGCCGGGAGATCGTCATCCCGCTCAGGGATTGATCTCCCGAACCGTCAGCACCTGCCCGCCACGTACGTTTTTCAGGAGCTGCGTGCCGCCGCTCGGCCAGCGGACCTCGACTTCGTCTGCCGCCACGGCCGCGCCCAGGCCGACGTGGACCCGCAGATCGTCGTGAGAGTAATAGCTCGACTGGCTGAGGACGGCGCGCGCCTGCGCGCGGCCTCCGGCCCGCACGATGATCGTGGCGCCAATCGCGGATCGATTCGACCGCGTGCCCACGAGATGGAGCATCAGCCAATGATTGCTCCCCGAGTACGCGTTGATGAGGAGCGACGGCGGCTCGTTCATGTTCATGACCAGTACGTCGACGTCGCCGTCGTTGTCGACGTCGCCGAACGCCGCTCCGCGACTCGAGTGCCGCGCCTCGAGCCCGGGGCCGGACGCGGCGCTCATGTCGTCGAAGCGCGAGCCGTCGCGGTTGCGAAAGACGACGCGGGGTCCGCGATGCGGATACTCGGGAAGCACTCGTTCGATCTCGGGATAGACGTTGCCGGTGACGTAGAAGACGTCGGGCAGACCGTCGTTGTCCAGATCGGGCATGCCGGAGCCCCACTCGACGTGGCGGTTCTGCACGCCGAGACCTGCGGCCATCGCGACGTCCTCGAACAACGCTTTTCCCAGGTTGCGATAGAGCGCGGGGATGTCGTCGGCGAAGTGCGTTTTGAGCAGGTCGAGCCGGCCGTCCAGGTTGTAGTCCGACACCGCGAGCCCCATGCCCGCCTGGGCGCTGCCCTGATCGTTGAAGGCGGCGCCGCTCTCGACGGCGATGTCGGTGAACGTGCCGTCGCGGTTGTTGCGGTACAGAATCGCGGCCGTCGAATCGGCGGCGACGTAGATGTCGGTCCAGCCGTCCGCGTCGAGGTCCGCGGCGGCCGCAGTCATCGCATATCGGTCGGTTACGCGAGCGACGTGCGCGCGCGCCGACACGTCGGAAAAGGTTCCGTCCCCGTTCTGCCGAAACAGCAGGTTCGTGTCCGTCGGCAGACCCTTCGGCCCGCAGTTCACCGGGACGCCTTTCCAGAGACAGTTCGGACCCTTGCCGGGCTCCGATGCCGTGGCGAGATCGAACGTCAGATAGTTGGCGACAAAAAGATCGACCCGGCCGTCGCGGTCCGCATCGACGAACGTGCAGCCGGATCCCCATCGGTCCGCCGGGGCGGCCAGCCCGGCTCTGGCGGTTCGGTCGACGAACGCGCGACCGCCGTCATTGCGGTAAAGGACGTTCCGGCCGAAGTACGTGACGAACAGGTCGGTCCACCCGTCGTTGTCGTAGTCGCCGGCGCAAACCGACGAGGCCCAGCCGGTGCGGGTGAGGCCGACGCGGGCCGTGACGTCCTCGAAGGTGCCGTCCCGCCGGTTGCGATAGAGACGGCTGGTCGGCGCCTGCCCCGACGGCCAGGTGATGTCCCGCCGGGCGCCTTCCTCGAGGCGCGTGCCGCTCAGCACGAGGGCGTCGAGCCAGCCGTCGTTGTCGTAGTCGATGAGCGCCGCCCCGGCGCCGTTGGTCTCGATGATGAAGCGCTTGCGATCGACGCCGCCGTAGATCGACGGGTGCACGAGTCCCGCGCGCGTCGCGATGTCGGTGAAGGCAACGGTCCACGCGGATCGCTCGACGCCGGCAGCCGCCGGCTGGAGCAGCGCCAGCGCCAGCACCGCGATTGCGCAGAGAGAGACCGGCGTCGACATGGCGGCGCTACCGCCCGGGCTCGCCCTGGAGCCGCTCGGCGATCGCGAACTCCTTCTTCGCCTCGTCCAGCCGACCGGTCTGTTGGAGAAGCTGCGCGAGCACATAGTGGGCGGTGCGATTGTTGGGGTCGTATTGAATCGCGCGGCGCAGCATGCCTTCGGCCATCGCCGGCTCGTCCTTCTTCATGTAGGCCCGTCCCATCAGGATGTATGGAGCGCTGTAGAACGGGTTCAGCCAGATCGACTTCTGAAGCGTGGCGATCGCCTGGTCCCACTTCGAGCCGCGGACGTACGCGTCGCCGAGCTGCGACAGCGCCACGGCGTCCGCCGGGTTGATCGCGAGCTCGCGTTCGGTCAGCGCGATCGCCTCCTCCAGCCGGCCGCGGAAGAGCGCCATCTGCCCGAGGAGGAAGTTGACCCGCGGCAGCTTCGGATCGAGCGCCAGCGCGCGTTCGAGCTCGGGACGCGCGAGAGCCTCGTGCTCGAGGCGGATCATCATCTGCGCCGCGAGCAGGTGCGCGGCGGCGGAGTCTGGCGCCGCGCCGAAGAGGGCCGCCAGCGCCTCGCGCGCCTTGGCGGGTTGCCTCGTCTGGATGTAGGCCTGCGCGAGGACGTACGCGAGCTCCTGGTTGCCGGTCGCCCACGCGCGCGTGGCCTCGAGCCGCGGGACCGACTCCGCGAACCGTCCGGCCAGGTAGAGTGACAGGCCGAGAACCTGGACGGCTTCACGCCGCTCGATCGAGTCCTCCGGCAGGCGGTCGACGACCGGGGTGAGCAGCTCAATCGCGCGCGCGTAATCGTCCGCGTGGTAGTGCGCCACGCCCAGCAGCTGCACCAGCTCCGGAGCCGCTGGCGCGCGCTCTCCGCGCGCCTTCTCGAGGAGGGCAACCGCCTCACGGGGCTTGCCCGCGTTGATGAGGGCGCGCGCCTCCGAGCGCGCTTTGGCGTCGGACGACACTTCCTGGCCCGTCGCGATCGTCGACACGATCACCCAGATCGCCACCATCCCGAGGCCCGAGGCCCGAGCACGAGGCATTATTTTCCTGACCCCTCCCCCTCCTTCAACGTAACGATCCGGTCGACTGCGACGTCAGTCCAGCTTTCTTCCAGGCCGTTCGGCCAGCGCACTTCAACGCGGTCGACCTTCACGACCGTCCCAAGCCCGAAGTGCACGCGTAGATCGTTCTGCGCGTAGTAGCTGCCGCCCCCGCGCACCTCGTCCACCTGCACGCCGCCTGCGCTCCGCACGCGGACGCGCGCGCCGATGGCGCTGCGGTTCGAGCGGGTTCCGATCAGCTTGACCGTCATCCAGTGGTTTGACGCGGGAGCATCCAGCCGGAACAGATCCGGCGTGTCGTGGACGTTGTTCACGAGGATGTCGACGTCGCCGTCGTTGTCCAGGTCCGCGAACGCCGCGCCCCGGCCCGCCTTTGGCGTCGTTACCGGCGGGCCCAGCCGCTCGGTCACGTCCTCGAAACGGCCGTTCCGCAGATTCCGGTAGACGATCTTGCGCTGTCGGTATCCAGCCTCGGTCTTGAGCTGTTCGACCTCCGGGTAGACGTGCCCGTTCACCAGAAAGAGATCGAGCCAGCCGTCGTTCTCGAGATCGATAAAGCCGACGCCCCATCCCAGCCAGCGCGTGTTGAGGCCGATCCCGCTCGCAAACGTCCGGTCCTCGCAGAGTCCGTCGCCGGTGTTGGCGTAGAGGGTTGATGTGTCCCCGGCGAAGTTGGTCTTGAAGAGGTCGAAGGTTCCGTTGCGATCGTAGTCGCCGATGGCGATCCCCATCCCCGCCTGCGGCTTGCCATCCTGGCTGTAGGCGCAGCCGGCGGCGACACCGATGTCGGTGAACGTGCCGTCGCGGTTGTTCCGGTACAGCGCGCTCGGGTTCGAGTCGTTCGCCACATAGACATCGACCCACCCGTCGTCGTCGAAGTCGAGCGTGCTGACGCCGAGCCCGTAGGTGCCGTGCGCCTTGAGGATCCCGCTCGGGCCCGACACGTCCTCGAACGTCCCGTTTCCCTTGTTGCGGTAGAGCACGTTCTTGCCGCCAGGCAGCCCGGGTGGCCCACAGGCGACGGGAATGCCCTTGTAGCGGCAGAGACCCGAGTCTGGCACCGGCGCGGTCGCGAGATCGAGATCGATGTAGTTGGCGGCGAAGAGATCGAGACGCCCGTCGCGGTCGTAGTCGAGGAACGCGCAGCCGGCCCCCCAGCGCCGCTGCGCGTCGGTCAGACCGGCTGCGGCCGTGACGTCCTCGAACGTGCCGTTGCCGTTGTTCCGATAGAGCCGGTTCTGCCCCCAGTAGGTGACGAACAGGTCGTCGAAGCCGTCGTTGTCGTAGTCGGCCGCGCAGACCCCCTGACCCCATCCGCTCGCCTCGAGGCCGGCCTTCTTCGTGATGTCTTCGAACGTCCCGTCGCCGCGATTGCGATACAGGTGACCGGTCGGCGCCTGCCCGGCGGGAAAACCCTCGAGCGTCGAGCCGTTCACCAGGAACACATCCAGACGGCCGTCGCCGTCCACGTCGAGGACGGCGGCGCCGCAGCCGGTCGTCTCGAGCAGGTACTTGTTGGTTTGTTTTCCGCCGAACACGGTCGTGGCGGTCAGTCCCGCTTCGCGCGCGATGTTGGTGAACGAGAAGCCGGTGGCGCCCGACCCGTGGGCCATGGAGGTCGTCACGGATGCGACCACCACAGTAAGCAGCCTGAAGCGGAAGATCACGTCCACTTCAGCGCGCGTCCGGAGGCCGCAGATATGGCGCGAGGCGCCTCGCCTCGTCGAAGTGGGCCCGCGCCTCGGCGGCGGCGCCCGTGCGCCGCAGCGCCAGCGCGAGCTGGTAATGGGCCTGCGGGTTCTCGGGAGCGAGCCGCACCGCTTCGCGAAACCGGTCGATCGCCCCCGTGACGTCGTTGGCCTTCATGCGATCGAGTCCCACGCTGACGGCGAAGGTCGACGCCTGCGCATCCGCCTTGAGCCGGTTCAGCCGTTCCGCCTCCGCGAAGGCCGCGGCGGCCTCGGCTTCTTGACCGCGCCCGAGTTGTCTGAGCGTCTGCCCGAGACTCAGGTGCGCTTCGGCGGACGTCGGCCGATACGCGATCGTTTGCCGGAACTCCTGCATCGCGGCTTCGATTGAGCCCTGCTGACGAAGGACGGTGCCGAGCATGTAGTGCGCGTCCGCGAAATCGGGCTTGCGGTGGATGGCCTCGCGAAACCATCGGCTGGCCTCGTCCGGGCGTCCCGTCTGCCACAGCACGACGCCGAGCGTGTATGGCGCCTCGGGCAGCGACGGATCGAGGTCGATGGCGCGGCCGAGCTCGCGCTCGGCGCCGGCGAAGTCATCCTTCTGCTTGAGGGCCAGTCCCAGGTTGTAGAACGCTTCCGCGCTCGCGGGCTCGCGCGCGATCAGCTCGCGGTAGACCTGGACCGCGCCGTCCAGATCTCCGCGCTGCATGAGCACGGTACCGAGATTGACTCGTGCGCTTGCCAGTGCCGGCTGGCGCGCGACGAGCGCGCGAAGGATCGACGCCGATTCATCGGCCTCGCCCTTTTGCATGAGCACGAGGCCGAGGTTGTTCTGCGCCTCCCACAACGCAGGATCCGCCCCCACGGCCCTCCGGAGCGCCGCGATCGCGCCGTCCAGATCGCCCTGGTCGCGACGGGCGATCCCGAGCTGCAGGTGTGCGACCGCCAGTCCCGGTTTCAGCCTGGCCGCGCGGGCAAGGTGGTCGATCGCCCCGGCCAGGTCGCCGCGCTGCCTCAGCGTGAGGCCAAGGTAGTACTGCGCGTCGGCATGATCGGGGCGCAGGCGAACAGCCGCCTGGAGCGCCGCCTGCGCGCCTGTCAGATCTTTTGTCCACCAGCGCGTGGCGCCGAGGTGGTACTGCGCGTCGAAGTGCTGAGGCGCGAGCGCGACCGCCTTCTCGAACTGGGCGAGCGCATCGCCCGACCGACCGAGCTGGCCGTACACGAACCCCAGGCGATCGTACACCTCCGCGGCGTTCGGGGCGCCGCGAAGCGCCGCCTCGTACGCCGCGGCGGCGGCGGCGAAATCGCGTTGCTGCTCGAGCTGCATGCCCTTGCGGTACTGCTCGGCCGAGGTCTGCGCGCCCTGCGCGAGCGACGCGCGGCCGTGGGCGATGAGCAGCAGCCCTGCACACGCGAGGACGAGGCGCCGGCATGCGCACATGGCCGCGATTCTAGCACCGGATATAATCGCGGCCGGTCTCACGCGAGGGCAGCTCATGCAGAGGCGTCGTCTCACCCTTTCGCTGATAGCCTGGCTGTTCTGGCTCGGCGCGGCCAGCCCCGCGGTCGCGCAGTGGTCGTCTCTCGGCGCCATGCCGGCGCCAGCGCGGGAAGGACCCTCGCTGATCTTCAGAAACGCGGAAGCGGGCGTGGCCGTGACCGCCGTTGCCCCCGGCATCGTCCGCGTGCGGTTCGCGCCGGGACGAACGTTCGGGCGCGATCATTCCTATGCGGTGATCGCGCGGCCGCTCGAGAATCCGTCCGCGACGTTCCAGGTGGGACGCGATCGCTCGACGATCGTCTCTGGTGACCTGCGCGTCGTGCTCCAGCACGCTCCGTTTCGCGTCGAGTTCACCGACCGCGCCGCCAACTCGCTGGACCAGGACGATCCCGAAAAAGGGATCGCCTTCTCGGGGCGCACGGTGAGGGTGTGGAAGCGGCTGCGTGACGACGAGCACGTGTACGGGCTGGGCGAGAAGAACGGACGGCTGGACAAGCGCGGACGTCAGCTGGGCGGCTACAACTACACCATGTGGAACAGCGACACGTTCGCGTATGAGGCGGACACCGATCCGATTTATGTCTCGGTGCCGTTCTTCCTTGTCCTGCGCCAGGGACGCACCCACGGGATCTTTCTGGACAACACGTTTCGCAGCAACTTCGACATCGGACACCAGACGCAGGGACAGCTTTCGTTCGGCGCCGACGGTGGCGAGCTGACCTATTACTTCATCGACGGGCCCTCGCCGAAGACGGTGATCGAGCGCTACACGTGGCTGACGGGACGCATGCCGCTGCCGCCGATGTGGGCGCTGGGCTACCACCAGTGCCGTTACAGCTACTACCCCGAGAGCAAGGTCCGGTTCATCGCGAGCAGCTTCCGCGTCCGGCAGATTCCGGCCGATGTCATCTGGCTCGACATTCACTATATGGACGGCTACAAGCCCTTCACGTGGGACCGGGAGCGGTTCCCCGATCCCGCCGGGATGATCCGCGACCTGCGCGCCAAGGGCCTGCGGACCGTCACGATCATCGACCCGCACCCGAAGAAGGAGAAGGGATACGAGCCGTATGACACCGGGCTGGCGGGCGATCACTTTGTCAAGAACCCGGACGGGACGATCTACGAGGCGCCGGTCTGGCCCTCGCAGGCGGAGAAGGATCCGGGTCCGAGCGTCTTCCCGGATTTCAGCCGGCCCGCGGCGCGCGACTGGTGGGGCGGACTCTACCGAGCGCTCGTCGACGTCGGCGTCGCCGGCATCTGGAACGACATGAACGAGCCGGCCGTGTTCCAGACGCCCACCGGCACGATGCCGCTCGACGTCGGTCACGACAACGAAGGACAGCCCACGGATCACCGTGAGATTCACAACGTGTATGGGCTGCTGATGACCAGGTCCACCTACGAGGGCCTGCGCCGGCTCAGGCCGAACGAGCGCCCGTTCGTCCTCACGCGGGCCGCGTATGCCGGCGGTCAGCGGTACTCGGCGCTGTGGCCCGGCGACAACGTCAGCGACTGGTCGCAGCTGCGCGCGACGATCCCGATGCTGGGGGGCATGGGCCTGTCGGGGCTGCCATTTGTCGGCAGCGACATCGGCGGTTTCGCCGAAACGCCGTCGGCCGAGCTCTATACACGCTGGCTGCAGGCCGGCGTGTTCTACCCGTTCATGCGCACGCACACGGCGTTCGGCACGCCCGACCAGGAACCCTGGTCGTACGGCGTCGCGCATGAGGCCATCAACCGCCGCGCGATCGAGCTGCGGTACGAGCTGCTGCCCCACATCTACAACGTCATGCGGGAAGCGAGCGTGACCGGCATCCCGGCGCTTCGGCCCCTCGTGCTTGAGTACCCGGATGATCCGCGCACGTACGGACTCGACGACCAGTTCCTCTTCGGGGACGACCTGTTGATTGCGCCCGTCTTGCGCGAGGCGGTCAGCGAGCGGGAAGTCTACCTGCCGAAGGGAGACTGGCACGACTTCTGGACCGGCCGGCGCGTGGCCGGGGGCACCTCGATCCGAATCCCCGTGACGCTGTCGACGCTCCCTATCTTCGTGCGCGCGGGGGCATTCGTGTTCCGCCAGCCGATCGTGCAACACACCGGCGAGATGCCAGGGCAACCGCTGAAGGTCACCGTCTACCCCGCCGCGGACTCCGAGCGGTGGCTGTATGAAGACGATGGGGTTACGCTGGAGTACGAGCGGGGCGCATTCGCCAGACGTCGCCTCAGTCAACGGACGAGCGCCGACGGTGTCTCGCGGGTCGCGGCCATCGAAGTCGGGACGCCCGAAGGAAGCTGGCGTTCCGCTTCGCGGCAACTGCAGGTGTCGGTCGTCTGGTCCGGCGCACCGAAGCAGGTGACGCTCAACGGGATGCCGCTCGCGCGCCTCACCGCCGAGCAGCTCGCGCGCCAGACGCAGGGCTGGTTGGTCGTCGACGGCTTCGTCACCGTCAAGCTGCCGGATCGCTTTGAGGCGGTGCACCTGCGGATCGAAGGTGCTCAAGGTGCTCAGGGTGCTCAGGGTGCTCACGGTGCGGGTGCTCAGGGTGCTCTCGGTGCGGCTGCTCAGGGTGCAGCACCCAAGGCACCTCGTGCACCCTGAGCACCCTGAGCACCCAGCCTATCGCCTTCTGGGCACGTTCAGCTCATCGAGAACCCGCTCGTCGTCTCTCCAATCGGCCTTGACCTTCACGTGCAGGTCCAGGAACACCTTCGTCTCGAACATACGCTCGAGCTCCAGGCGCGCCTCGGTGCCAATCCGCTTGATCATCTCTCCGCGCCGGCCGAGGACGATCGGCTTGTGGGACTCCTGCTCGACCAGAATCGTGCAGTAGAGACGTAGCAGCCCGCCATCTTCTTCCTGTGCTCGCGGGGCCCCATCCCTGGCTCGCTCGCGGGCATGTCCGCCGGCGGCTCGCGCGGGCCGCAGGCGCTCGAACTGATCGATGACCACGGCGGTCGTGAACGGCAGCTCGTCGCGCGTGTGGGCGAGCAGCTTCTCGCGCACCAGCTCCGCCGCCATCACCCGCTCGGGTTGATCGGTCAGGTAGTCGTCCGGATAGAGCGCCTCGCCTTCCGGCAGATTCGCGAGCAACGCGCGCTCGAGGACGTCCACACCGTCCCCCGTCACCGCCGACACGGGCACGATCGCTTTGAAGTCGTGCTCGCGGCGGTACGCGTCGATGAGCGGCAGCAGCGTCTGCTTCCTGATCAGATCGATCTTGTTGAGGACGAGGACGACCGGGATCTTCGCCCGCTTCACGACGTCGAGGACGAAGCGGTCCCCTTTCCCCGGCTTCGCCGACGCGTCGACGACGAAGGCGAGGACGTCCACCTCGCCCATGGTGTCGATGGCCGAATCGACCATGCGGACGTTCATCCGGTGAAGCGGCCGATGGATGCCAGGCGTGTCGACGAAGACGATCTGGCCGCCGCCCGGGACGTTCTTCACCCCGGTGATTCGGTTCCGCGTGGTCTGGGGCTTGTCGGAGACGATCGCGACTTTAGCGCCGACCAGCACATTGAGCAGCGTGGACTTGCCGGCGTTGGGGCGGCCAATCAGGGACACAAACCCGGACTGCATGCGATTCATCAGGCTTCAGCCTGGGGCGCTTCGACTGGAACCCGGCGCATGCGGACCTTGTGGATGCGGCGCCGCTCGGCCTCGAGGACGACGACCTCCAGGCCGTCGAGCTCGAACACTTCGCCGACGGCGGGCACGCGGCCGATCTGGGAGAGCAGGTAGCCGCCGAGGGTCTCGAAGCCTTCCGGCTTGATCGCGACCCCGAGCCGCTCGTTGACCTCCGCGATGTTGATCTTCGCGCTGAAGGTGAACGCGCCGTCCGGCTCCTCGACGATCGGCTCCGCCTCGACGTCGTACTCGTCGCGGATCTCTCCGACGATCTCTTCGAGCAGGTCCTCGATCGTCACCAGACCGGCCGTGCCGCCGTACTCGTCGACGACGATCGCCATCTGCGCCTGGCGCCGCTGAAACTCGCGGAGCAGGTCCGGCACGCGCTTGGTTTCCGGCACGAACATCGCCGGCCGGACGTACGCGGTCACCGGCTCGTCGTCTCTCGCCTCCACCGCGAGCAGAAAGTCTTTCACATAGACGATCCCGACGATGTTGTCGAGGTTGTCGGTGAAGACCGGGACGCGGGAGTACTCCTGCTCGCGGAAGAGCGCGCGCGCATCCCGAACGGTGGCGGTCGAGTGAATCGCGACGATGTCGGGGCGCGGCGTCATGACCTCGCGCGCGAGCGTGTCGCCGAAGTCCACGATCGAACGTATGAGCTGGCGCTCCTCGCGCTCGATGAGCGGGGCGTCGGCGGCCTCCGCTTCGGCCGCCTCTGCCGGCGGCTCAGCCGTCGGTTCGCCCGGTTCCTCCGCGTCGCGGTCGTCCCGCGGATGACCGGTGACGCGCCGCACGAGACGGACGAACGAGACCGGCAGCCCCCGCAGGAAGCCCGCGATCCTGTCGAACGACGGCAGCAGCAGCTCGAGCGCCTGCTGGGGATTCCGCCGCACGAGGAGCGTCGGCAGCAGGTGTTCACAGACGAGGCTGAATACGGCCACCGACAGAATGAGCGCTGCGATCGACTGCCAGCCGCCCCGGCCGATCAGAATGGCGAGCAGGATCGTCGCGCACGCGAAGAGGACGCCCAGCAGGAGCCGGATCGGAATGAAGAGCTTGGCGGGGTCGTCCAGATAGCGCGCCAGCCGATCCTCGCGTCCGCCGCGGTCTGCGACGAATCGGAGCGACAGCCGCATCAGCAGCGTGAAGGCGGTCTCGACCGATCCCACATAGATGGTCGCGAGGGCGAGGAGGAACAGCAGTACCGGGACCATCTCCTTATGCGTTATGCGCGCGGGGCCCCGGCCCCGCGCGTGGGCCCACGCCCGCGCGGGTGCAGGCGCCGACCCCGTTCGGTCAACCCCTCGCGCAGGCCTCCTTTGCGGCGCAATCGCTGCTCCAGCTGAGCCATTTGCCCTCTGTCCGTCTCGTGATCGTATCCCAGAAGGTGCAGGAGGCCATGAAGGGCGAGGATCTTGAGCTCGGCCGCGACGGGATGCCCGTAAAACCGGGCCTGGCGGCCCGCAACGCCGCGGGCGATGACGATGTCGCCGAGGTCCGCACCCCCTCGCGCCTGGGCGAACGAGAGCACGTCTGTTGGATAGTCCTTCTTTCTGTAT
>JBOGJB010000119.1:0-3670 GCA_050745085.1 Vicinamibacterales bacterium | reverse complement strand
ACGCGGCGGTGCGCGCGCGGCTGGCCGCCATCGCGCGGCGGCGCGGGCCGGAACGGCTGCACCGCCTGCTCGCGCGCGTAGACCCGCCGTCGGCGGACCGCATCCAGCCGCGGGACGAGAAGCGGATGATCCGCTCGCTCGAGGTCTACTTCCTGACCGGTCGGCCGCTCACCGATCACTTCGCCGAGACCGAATCGCCGCTGCCGGAATACGACATCGCCGGCTTTGTGCTCAATCCTCCCGCTGACGAGATCGCCGGGCGCATCGTGCGGCGCGTCGACGCGCAGTTCGCGCGCGGCATCATCGCCGAGGTCACGGCGCTGCGCAGCTCCGGGATTCCCGACACGGCGCTGCCGTTCACCGGTCTCGTGTACCGGCAGGTCGTCGAGCATCTGCGCGGCGTGCGCGGCGAGGACGAGACGCGCGCGCTCATCGTGCGCGAGAACAAGCGATACACGCGGCGGCAGTTGATCTGGTTCAGGAAAGAGCCTAATCTACGGTGGATTCATCGGTCGGGCGACGATCCCGCCGCTCTCGCCTCCGTCGAAGACACGCTTGCCTCCGTCTCCTGACCGCGCCATCGTCATCGTGCTCGACAGCGTGGGCATCGGCGCGCTCCCGGATGCGCCGGAGTACGGCGACGAAGGAAGCAACACGCTCGGCAACATCGCGCGGCAGGTGCGGCTGCAGATTCCCGCGCTCCGCAGCCTCGGCCTCCCGCGGATTGTGCACCTGCGCGACGTCGAGCCCGTCGCCGAACCGCTCGGCGCGTTCGGACGCCTGGCTGAAGCGTCGGCGGGAAAGGACTCGGTCACGGGACACTGGGAGCTGATGGGTGTCGTGCTCGATCGCCCGTTTCCGGTGTTTCCAGACGGTTTTCCGGCCGATCTGATCGCCGAGTTCGAGCGGCGCATCGGGCGCTCGACGCTCGGCAACAAGGCGGCGTCCGGGACCGCGATCATCGAGGAGCTGGGCCCCGAGCACGTGCGCACCGGATCGCCGATCGTGTACACGTCGGCGGACAGCGTCTTTCAGATCGCCGCGCACGAAGCGATCATCCCCGTGCCCGAGTTGTACCGCATCTGCGAGACGGCGTACCAGCTGGTGGGCGTCGAGCACGGCGTCGGTCGGGTGATCGCGCGCCCGTTTGCCGGTGTCGCCGGCCGTTTTACGCGCACGCCGAACCGCAGGGACTTCGCGCTGCCTCCCTCCGGCGAGACGCTGCTCGATCGCCTGACCGCCGCCGCCCATCCAGTCGTGGCGATCGGGAAGGTCGACGATCTCTTCGCCGGCCGGGGGATCAGCACGGCCGTCCACACCGCGAGCGATGACGATGGGATGGACGCGATCGAGCGGGCGATGCAGGACTCGCCCGGCGGCCTCATCTTCGCGAACCTCGTCGATTTCGACACCGTCTACGGGCACCGCAACGACCCGGCCGGGTACGCGGCAAATCTCGAGCGCTTCGACGCGCGCCTCTCCGAGCTGCTCCCGCGGATCGGCCCTCGGGACCTGCTGGTCATTACCGCCGACCACGGGAACGATCCGACGACGCCGAGCACGGACCATTCGAGGGAGCACGTGCCGCTGCTGGTGACCGGCGCGGCGGTGCGGAAGGGGGTCGACCTCGGAACCAGGCCGACGTTCGCCGATCTGGGGCAGACCCTGGCTGAGATGTTCGCGGTGGCACCGCTGGCGCACGGCACGAGCTTTCTCGGCGACATTCGATGACCATCAGAGAGCAACTCGAGCAACGCGAGCGCGACCTGCTGGCTCCGGAGTCGGCAAAGAGCACGGAGACGAAGGGGCGGCTCCGGCCCGAGCCGGAGGATCCGATCCGTCCCGCGTTCCAGCGCGACCGCGATCGCATCATCCACTCGAAGGCGTTCCGCCGGCTCAAGCACAAGACGCAGGTCTTCTTCGCGCCGACCGGCGATCACTACCGCACGCGGCTGACGCACACGCTCGAGGTCTCGCAGATCGCGCGCACCATCGCGAAGGTCCTGCGCCTGCACGAGGAGCTGACCGAGGCGATCGCGCTCGGCCACGACCTCGGCCACACGCCGTTCGGCCACGCCGGCGAGCGCGTCCTGCGCGCGCTCGTCCCCGGCGGCTTCAACCACTACGAGCAGAGCCTCCGCATCGTGGACGTCCTCGAGAACGACGGCCGCGGCCTGAACCTGACGTGGGAGGTCCGCGACGGCATCGCGCGTCACTCCAAGGGCAAGAGCGGCGCGCCGGTGGGGACCGACCTCGCGCATCGGGCGGCCACGATCGAAGGACAGATCGCCCGCGTCGCCGACATCATCGCGTACGTCAACCACGACATAGACGACTCGGTGCGGGCCGGCATCCTGACGGTCGACGCGCTGCCCGAGGGTCCCGTCAAGACGCTCGGCTCTACCTCGTCTGCCCGCATCGGGCGGATGGTGACCGATGTCGTCATGCAGACGCTCGACGGGGGGCTCAGCGAGATCCGCATGAGCGACGACGTGCTCAACGCGACACTCGCCCTGCGGAGCTTTCTGTTCGAGGCCGTTTACGAGAACACAGTCGCGACCGCGGAGTTCAGCAAGGCGCGCGGCGTGCTCGGCGGGCTGTGGGAGAAAGTGCGCGAGCGGCCGGGCGAGTTCCTCGATCTCGGCACTGTCGAGCAGGACGGCCTCGACGTCGCGGCCCTGGACTTCCTCGCCGGGATGACCGACCGCTACGCCATCTCGCTCTTCGAACGGCTCTTTATCCCTAAGCCCTGGGTGGATTTACAGGCCCCCTGACCGGTATAATCGTTGTTTTCGCTCAGCCGCCGGCCGCCCCGCCGAGGGTTTGGCCCACGGGACTCATGTTGCTCGATCTCAGCCGCTTGCGTGACGGCGCCGAAGACCACATCGCGCGCACCTGGTCCGCCTCGGCGTTCGAGGGGACGGAGGATTTCACCGTCGCGGAACCCGTGTCGTTCGATGCGGTCGTCCGCAGGGACAAGCAGGCCTACCGTCTCGTCGGTCGGGCCAGGACGTCGCTGGAGATGAGCTGCAGCCGGTGCACGGAGCCGTTCCGCGCGCCGGTGGACGCTGCGTTCGATCTGCGGTACTTCCCGCATCGCGAGAACATCGGCCCTGCTAGGCACGACAAGCACGGGGAGCACGAGCACGAGATCGAAGAGGACGATCTCGGCACCGCGTTCTACCGGGACGAGACGATCGATCTCGGCGAGCTGGTGCGCGAGCAGCTCTACCTGGCGCTGCCGATGAAGCCGCTCTGCACGGAGGGCTGCCGCGGGCTCTGCCCGCAGTGCGGGACGAACCTCAACCGCGGAGCGTGCGACTGCCGCGGCGCGTGGCAGGACCCGCGGCTCGAAGGACTGAGAATGTTCAAGAAAGAGTAGCCATCATGCCGAATCCAAAACGACGCCATTCCAAGACGCGCACCGCGAAGCGGCGCACGCACGACGCGCTGAAGCCGGTGCCGTTCGGCGAGTGCCCGCAATGCCACGAAGCCAAACCGCCGCACCAGGTCTGTCCGAATTGTGGCTATTACAAGGGTCGTCAGGTCAGGGAAGTAGACGAGGTATAGGTGCACGTGGGTGCACCCGGTGCACCGTGTCCTGGTGCCCTCGATGCGAATAGCCGTAGACGCCATGGGCGGCGACGAGGCGCCGCGCGCCGTCGTGGAC
>JBOGJB010000118.1:0-3444 GCA_050745085.1 Vicinamibacterales bacterium | reverse complement strand
AGGAACGGCAGCGCGACCTCGGCGTGCGCGTCGGTCGGCACGGCGATCGTGACCGCGTCCACCTCCATCGTCGACGCGATGTCGCGCGCGTCGGTGTAGGCCCTCGCGCCGGTCGCCGCCGCGACCTCGTCCGCCCGGGCCCGGTTGATGTCGACGACGGCTGCCAGCTCGACGCCAGGCAGGGCCGAAAGAATCCGAGCGTGATGGCGCCCGAGATACCCGACGCCGACGACGGCGACGCGCAGCGGCCCGCGAGCGTCGCGCGAGGCCTGAGGTCCGGTCACATCTTCCTCCCAATGACCGCGATCCTCGCGTCGTTCGCCTGCTCGAGGAACGCGTCGCCGTCGAGGACGAGCGTCCTGCCCGCGTCGATCGAGAGCGCCGACGCCCCGGCGACGCGCATCGCCTGGATCGTCAGGACGCCGACGACCGGCACGTCGAATCGCATGTCCTGGCTCGGCTTCGCGACCTTCACGACGCGCACGCCGGGCCCGGCCAGGTGTCCGGCGCGCGCGATGACCTCGTCGGTCCCCTCCATCGCCTCGACCGCGACGACCGCGCGGTGCTTGACCGCGATCGTCTGGCCGATGTCGAGCCCCGCGATCGCGTCCGCCATTCTGTAGCCGAACTCGAAGTCGGCGCGCTCCTCATCGGTCGGCGCGCGCTCGGTCAGCGCGCCCTCCCGCGCGAGCAGCGGGCTGAGGAACGCCGTGGAGTCGACGAGCGTAATGCCGTTGTCCCTGAGGACGTCCGCGACGGCGGCGATGAGCGCGTCGGTATTGCGCGACCTGAGTCGCGAGATGACCGACAGCAGCGTCAGATCTGGCAGGATGTTCGCGAAGATCTTGGCGTGCTTGACCTGGCCCGCCATCACCGCCTCGGTCGCGCCGGCCGCCTTGAGGATCTTGATGCACTGGCCGAGCTGACCGAGCGAGATCCAGTGCAGATCCGCCGGCCGCGGCCCCTTCTTCGCGGCCGCTTCGATCTCGGGAAAGGCTTCTTCCCTGATGGCGACGACGGTCACGTCGTGGCCCAGACTGCGGGCACCGTCCAGGGCCAGGAACGGGAATCTGCCGTTGCCGGCAATCAGGCCGATGCGGGACACTCGCTCCTGCCTCGTACTTCGTGCCTCGGTCCTCGGGCCTCGGGCCTCGGGCGGGACCTCGTGCCTCGTACCCCGGGGAGTGCCTCGGACCTCGCCCCTCGGCCGGGGACTCGGGCCTCGGGCCTCGGGGAGTGCCTCGGATCTCGCGCCTCGAGCGGGACCTCGTGCCTCGTACCTCGGGGAATGCCTGGGGCGTCGCGCCTCAGATCGCGGCGTCCGAGATCCGAGGCCCGTGGCACGATCCGACGCCCGAAGCCCGAGGCACGATCCGAGGGACGAAGTCCGAGGCACGGCCCGAGGCAGGAAGCCCGAGGCGCGAGGCCCGTCTTAGGGTTCATTCGTCGGCGACCATCTCTTCGACCCGGCGGGCGGGCCGGCGCAGGATCACCCCGCGGGTCGAGGTACGGATGAACTCTACGAGGTACCGCACCTCGTCGCACGAGAGGGTGCGGTCCGCCTCGATCTGCGCGAGGGCGCGGCTCGTGTTCAGCTTCGAGACCAGGAGGATCCGATAGGCCCGCCGCAGCTTCGCGACGACCTCCTGCGGGAAGCCACGCCGCACCAGGCCGATCGTGTTGACGCCGAAAATGCGCGCGGGTCGGCTGCCGACCGTCTTCGCGAACGGCAGCGCGTTCTTGGTCACGACGGTCGCCCCGCCGATGAACGCGTGCCTTCCGAGCTTGCAGAACTGGTGCACGGCTGAGAACGCGCTCACCGTAGCGAAGTCCTCGACGGTGACGTGGCCCCCCAGCGTGGCGGCGTTGCCGAAGATCGTGTGGTCGCCGACGTGGCAGTCGTGCGCCACGTGCACGTACGCCATGAACAGGTTATGATCGCCGATCGTCGTCTCGCCGCCGCCCCCAGCGGTGCCGCGGTGCACGGTCACGAACTCGCGGAAGACGTTGCGGCGGCCAATCACGAGCCGGCTGTGCTCCCCCTTGAACTTCAGGTCCTGCGGGATCAGCCCGATCGACGCCATGGGGAAGATCTCGCAGTCGTCGCCAATCTCCGTCCAGCCGTCGACGACCGAGGAGGCGCCGACGCGGCAGTTGCGGCCGATGCGGACGTGCTCGCCGATGACCGCGTGCGGGCCGATGACCGTGCCGGCGCCGATCGTCGCGCCCGAGTGGACGATCGCGCTCGGATGAATCCGGGCGTCAGCCACCGGCGCTCGAACCCTGCCGAGCAGCAGGTCCATCTCGGCGACGACCTGATCGCCGACGCGCGCGACGCCGACCGCGCGCGCGAGGCTGGTGCGCCGCCGATCGAGCGTCACCTCGAGCTGCAGCCGATCGCCCGGAACGACCTGTCGGCGGAATTTCGCGTTATCGACGCCGCGAAGGAACAGGCGCTCGCCCCCGTCCGCCTCCTCCTGCAGCAGCAGGATGGTGGCGACCTGCGAGAGCGTCTCGATCATCAGGACGCCCGGCATCATCGGCGCGCCCGGAAAATGTCCCTGGAAGAACTCTTCGTTGACGGTGACGTTCTTGACCGCCACGACCCGGCGTCCGGGCTCGTAGGCCTCGATCGCGTCGACGAGCAGCGAGGGATAGCGGTAGGACAGCCGCTCCAGAACGGCCGGGATGTCGATGGACACGGCCTAATCTAGCACTCTGCGGTTCAGGGTGCAGGGTTCAGCGTTCAAGGTGCGGTTCGAGGTTCGGGGTTCCGGGTTCGGTTCAGGGTGCAGGGTTCGTGGTCGCGAGAACCCCTGAACCAACCCTTGAACCGCGAACCCTGAACCGTACCTTGAACCCTGAACCCTGCACCCTGAACCGCGGAGGCGGAGGTCACTTCTTGGGCGCAGCTGTGGCCTTCGCAGCCGCGTCGAGGCGCTTGATCACCTCCGCCGAGAGATCGAGCCCCGGGTTGCCCCAGATGATGCCCGAGTCGCCGGCGCTGAAAATGATGTGCAGCCCTTTCTCCTGCCCGATCTGCCGGATGACCGGGATGACACGGTTCTGGAAGTCCTGCTGGAGGTCCTGCGTGAGGTCCTGGACCTCGGCCTGCGCGTTCTGCTGCGCGAACTGGATCTCCCGCTGCATGCGATCGATGTCCTTCTCGAGCTGCGCGCGCGCGCTGTCGTTGAGCACCGTCCCGCTCTGCGCGAGCTTCTGCTGCGCCGCCTGGAGCGCCTTGTTCTTCTCGGTCAGCTCCGTCTGCTTCTTGGTGCTCAGCTCCTGAATCCTCGCCGTCGCCGTCTTGCCTTCGGCCGACTGGCTCGCGATCTGCTGCAGGTTCACGTACGCGAACCTTGCCCCCTCGGGCCACGGCTGGGGCGGCTGCGCGGCCGGCTGCGCCGGGGTCGGCGCGGGCTGCGTCGCGGGCGGCTGCTGCGG
>JBOGJB010000117.1:0-21859 GCA_050745085.1 Vicinamibacterales bacterium | reverse complement strand
CGTCATGCGCGCGGACGCCGCGTGGGGACGCACGGTCGCGGAGGCGAAGCGCGCGAACGACGACACGTTCCACTTCACCAACTGCTCGCCGCAGCACGAGATTTTCAACCAGGCCAAGAAGGCACGGCAGGAGGACCTGCTGCTCTGGGGCAACATCGAAGAGCACATCGCTGCGCAGGGAAAGACGATGGGCCAGCGTTTGACGGTGTTCAACGGCCCGGTGTTCCGGTCGACCGATCGGCCGCACCGCGGCCTCCCCGTCCCGAAGGAGTTCTGGAAGGTCGTCGTGTACCGGCAGGCGGGGAAGAAGAGGCGGCTGCGAGCCCTCGCGTTCATCCTGAGCCAGGAGGGACTGATTGCCAACCTCCCGCTCGAGGAGTTCGAGGTCGGCCCCTACCGGCCGTTCCAGGTCAGGGTCCGCGAGATTGAAGCGCGGACCAAGCTCGACTTCGGCGATCTGAGCAGCGCGGACCCGCTCAAGGACGAGGGAAGCGACGAGCACTTCGAGGCGCGATCCGACTCGGTCCTGCTCACGTCACTCGACGACATCGTGCTGTAGGGAGTACTTCATGCCACCGCGACCGCTCGCCTCGTTTCGCAGCTTCGAGAAGTTCGCATCCGCGCCTCCGCGGGAGGCAGTAGCCCTCGAGACACCCGGCGGGACCGCCGCCGACCAGGCAGAGCTGAACGCGCGCGTGAGCGCCGCGCTCGCGGCGCTCGAGGCGGAGCAGCACGGGCGAGCCGAAGGCGTCATCACCGCTGTGCCCGAGCAAGTGGCCTCGCTGATGCAGAGCTATCTGCTCGAGCACCCGCCTCCCGTGCCGCCGCGAGGAGAACCGATCGCTCGGGACCCGTCGGTTGACGTGCTCGAGGTCCGCTATGACGAGCGCGACATCCTTGGCTGGATCGGCTCCTTCCTCACGTTCTGGAGGGGCATCAGGGATGAACCCTGGCAGCCGCCGCCTGACGCCCCCGAGACGATCGGCAACGGATCGACGCTGCGGGTTGCGCTGTTGAGCGACTGGGGCACCGGCCTCTACGGCGCGCCGGAATGCGCAAAGAGCATCAAGAAGGATTCCGCAGGCTACGGCCTGGTCCTGCATCTCGGCGACGTCTACTACTCAGGCACACAGGAAGAGGCGCGGGAGCAGTTCCTCAAGTTCTGGCCTCGCCCCGCCGGCGCAACGAGCCGCGCGCTGAACGCGAATCACGAGATGTACACGGGCGGGGAAGGCTACTTCCGGGTCATTCTCAAGGACTTCAAGCAGCGCTCGAGCTGCTGCGCGATCCAGACCGACAACTGGCTGCTCATCGGTCTTGACAGCGCGTACAAGGACCACGACCTCACCGACGATCAGCCCGCGTGGGTCGATCGCCTGATCGCGCGCGCGGGCACGCGGAGAGTGATCCTGTTCTCTCACCATCAGCCGTTTTCGCTGCTCGACAGCCAGGGTCCGAAGCTCGTGGCGAAGCTGTCGCAGCAGCTGGCCGCCGGCAGGGTCTTCGCCTGGTATTGGGGACACGAGCACCGCTGCGTGTTGTACGACCGTCACCTGGGCTGGGGGCTCCACGGCCGATGCATCGGGCACGGCGGCTATCCGCATTTCCGCGACAAGCTCTCGCACCTGCCGCAGGGACCGAAGGCCGGGTGGCGGCGCCACGCCCCCAAGAACCTCGTGCCGGGCGGCCTGATCCTCGACGCGCGGAACGACTACATCAAGGGAGAGGAAGAGAAGTACGGCGCGAACGGTTACGTAACGCTGGAATTCAACGGACCCCGGTTGACCGAGCTCGTGCACGCTCCGGATGGGAAGGTTCTTCTGAAGAACGATCTCGCGTAGACGATGCCGGCTAGCCCGCGCGCCCCCGCGCTCTCCACAGGAAGTGCAGCCATGAAGCGTCCATCGGATAAGGAAGTCATCACGCAGGCTATCAAACAGATGCCCCGCCTCGAGAAGCTGTCCGACAGGCTGAAGAATCGCCCGGAAGAAGTGCTCGATCGACTGGAGCCGTCGCCGGCGAGCGCGCCGTTCGATGAAGGGCTCGAGCGCGCGCGGGGCGCGCGTCGCCGGCGCGATCCTGAAGACACACGCAGGGAGCGCGAGCGCGTGCTCGAAGCGGGACAGCGCGGTCTCTCGAAGGTCCGCGTCGACGGGACGCGCGCGTCGCTCGATCGGGAGGAGCGCGTCGGCCTCGAGGCGATCATTCTCCTGGCGGGCCGTCCGGCGATCCTGATTCAGAACGGGACGTTCGCGCAGCCGACCGAGGACGAGTGGCAGGTGCTGGACGAGCAGCGCCCGCAGATCGAGCAGTCGATCAAGAGCGTTGGACGCATCGAGGTCGACGGGCATCCCTCGTTCGAGTGGATCGGCACCGGCTTCCTCGTCTCGGACGACGTGGTGATGACGAACCGCCACGTCGCCAACGAGTTCGCGCGCATGAAAACGGCGACGATGTGGAGCTTCGCGCCCGGGATGACGGTCAGGATCGATTACGTCGAAGAGCTGGGCTCGTCGAACCCGTCCGAGTTCAAGGTGACCGGCATCATCGGCCTTCACCAGGACGTAGACATGGCGCTGCTGCGCGTCGCGAAGAAGAGCGGGAGCGGCGCCACGCGGCCGCAGCCGCTGCCGCTCGCGAAAGCACCCAGGCTCACCATCGGCCGCCGCGTCTACGTCGTCGGGTATCCGGCGTCGGACAGCCGCCGCAACGACCCGGTAGAGATGCGCCGAATCTTCGCGAACATCTACGACGTCAAGCGCCTTCAGCCCGGCGCCATCAAGAGCGTGCAGGCTGCGGCCAGACAGCTGACGCACGACTGCTCGACGCTCGGTGGCAACTCCGGCTCCTGCGTGATCGATCTCGAATCGCACCAGGTGGTCGGTCTGCATTTCGGCGGCCGATATCTCGAGAACAACTTCGCCGTGATCCTGTCGCGGCTGCAGACGGATGCGCTCATCAAGAAGGCGGCGCTGACCTTCGCGTAATGGAGCGTCAGGAACTCGTGGCGTCCTGATAGGACTCGGACGCCAGCCGGCGGCCAACCGATTGGCTCCATCGGCTCGTTTGCGGCCTCTTGACAGGTCGATTCGGCATTCACACAATCCGAGCCTCAGCTGATGGCCCCGAAGCGCTCGCTCATTCTCGCCGGCGGAGGGCTCAAGGTCGCCTTCCAGGCGGGCGTGCTGCAGGTGTGGCTCGACGAAGCGGGGCTCACCTTCGATCACGCGGACGGCGCCAGCGGAGGCTGCTTCAACCTGGCGATGTACTGCCAGCAGATGTCCGGCAGGAAGATTGCGGACAACTGGCGCACGCTCGACCCGTTCCTGCCCGTTGATCTGAACCTCGAAGAGTACTGGCGCCTCGCGCACGCGCAATCGCTCTTCACCTACGACAACTTCCGACGGCGCGTGCTGCCGTTCTGGGGGATCGACTGGGCGCGCATCAAGAGCTCCCCGAAGCTCGGGACGTTCAATCTCTTCAACTTCTCGAAAAAGCGGCTCGAGGTCGTCACCAACGCGCAGATCGACGAGGACCGCCTCATCTCCGCCGTGTCGCTGCCGATGTGGTTCCCTCCGGTGACGATCGACGGCGACACCTACATCGACGCGGTCTACATCTGCGACGCGAACGTCGAGGAGGCGATCCGGCGCGGCGCCGACGAGATCTGGGCGATCTGGACGGTCAGCCGGCGCGACGAGTGGCGGCCGGGCTTAGTCGCGCAGTACTTCCAGATCATCGAGACCACGGCCAACACCAACTTCTTCTCCATCTGGGAGCGCATCAAGGTCAACAACGCTGACATCGGCCGCGGCGCCCGCGGCGAGTTCGGCCGGCCGATCGCCTTAAAGCTGATCGAGGCGGAAGTGCCTCTGCACTACCTGTTCAACTTTTCGCAGGATCGCTTCGCCGAGGCGGTCAACCTCGGGGTGCGCGCCGCGCGGGAGTGGTGCGATCGCGAGGGCGTGCCGCTGCCGAATCGAGGAACCGATCCACCGGTTCCGCCTCCCTCGGCCGTCACGAGTCTGGAGTTCACCGAGGAAATGCGCGGATGTGTCTCGCCCGGCGCCGCGACGTTCGAAGAAGGAGAGGCCGCCGGCCGGGTCGCCGGGCATTCGCTTCGTGCGCGCCTGACGATCAAAGTCGACAACGTCGATCGGTTCGTCACCGATCCGGATCACGCCGCGGTGGCCGACGGGTTCGTCGAATCTCCCCTCCTCGGCGGCCGCTGCCCGGTCGAGCGGGGCACGTTCAACCTGCTGGTGCACACGACGGATCCGCGGAAGAAACAGATGCGCTATCGCCTGTTCCTGAAGCGGCCCAACGGCGAGTTGTGCACGCTCTCGGGCATCAAGCGCGTCGAGGCCGATCCCGGTCCGTTCGACGCCATCCAGGACACGACGACCCTGTTCACGACGCTGCTCAAAGGGCACGTGAACGAGGCGCAGGAGGCGGGGGCGGAGCAGATCGCGATCGGGATCATCCGCATCGGCTTCTTCGATTTCCTCCGGCAGCTCACCACGTTCGGGGCGCACGGGCCGGATCCCGGCGCGGAGCTTCAGGCGCTGAACCGCTTCGGCCTGATGTTCCTGGGAAAGCTCTGGGAGACGCACGCCCCCACTATTCTGGGCATCCGGCCGATCTGACGGCAGACGACACACCGCCATGCCGGACTTCGACGCGATCGTCATCGGCAGCGGCTTCGGCGGCGCCGTGTGCGCGCTCCGGCTCGCGCAGGCCGGCGCGCGCGTCCTCATCCTCGAGCGCGGCCGGCGCTGGGCGGTCGAGGACTACCCGCGCGCGATCGACGACCCCTGGGTCTGGGACGATCACCGCCCCGAGCAGCGCCACGGCTGGTTCGACTTCCGCGTGTTCCCGAACATGTCGGTCGTGCAGGGCGCGGGCGTCGGCGGCGGCTCGCTCGTCTACGCGAACATCTCGGTCGACGCAAAGCCGGACACGTTCAGGAGCGGCTGGCCGCCGGAGATCACCTTCGAACGGCTCCAGGATCACTACGCGACGGTCGGCAGGATGCTCGGCGTGTCGCCCGTGCCCACCGGGCAGTGGCCCGAGCGGACGCGGCTGCTCAAGGAGGCGGCCGAGCGGGCAGGGTACGGCCATCGCTTCCGGCGGCTCGACCTGGCCGTCAATTTCGATCCGGACTACCGGCCGGACCTGCCCAATGCGCGCGATCCGCGGCACTCGCGGATGGCGCCCAACGAGTTCGGCGTCGAGCAGGGGACCTGCGTGCACCTCGGCACGTGCGACATCGGCTGCACGGTCAAGGCGCGCAACACGCTCGACTTCAACTACCTCGCCCTCGCGGAAGGCCGCCACCGCGCGGAGATTCGTCCGCTGCACATCGTCCGACGCATCAAGACGGCGGCCGGCGGCGGGTACGACGTGCACTACGACGAGATCGCCGGCGGCGCGCTCCGGCCGGGGCAGGCGGCCGGCCGAATCGTCGTCCTCGCCGCCGGATCGCTCGGATCGACCGAAATCCTGTTGCGCTCGCGCGCGGGAGGCTTTCTGCCGAACGTCAGCGCACGCCTCGGTGAGGCGTGGAGCAGCAACGGCGACTTTCTGACGCCCGCGCTGCACTTTCCCCGAAGCGTGAAGCCGACCGTCGGGCCGACGATCACCGCCGCGATCGATCTGCTCGACGGTGAGTTCGAGGGGCGCCCGATGTTCATCGAAGACGGCGGGCTGCCGGATGCCGGCGTCGAGTACCTGCAGCGGCTCGGCGTCGAGGACGAGCCGGACGATCCGCGTATGCAGCGCGTCGTGGCCACGATCCGCACCCTGCTGTGGAGCGGCAGGCTGTTCGAGCACGTCATGCCCTGGTTCGCGCAGGCGCGGGACGCGGCCGACGGGCGGCTCTCGTTGAAAAACGACCGGCTCTTCCTCGATTGGGACATCGACGCGTCCGAGCCGACGATGAACGCGGTCGCGTCGCTGCATCGGACGCTGGCGTTTCTGACAGGCGGGATCCCGATCACGTCCCCGGCGTGGACCATCGGCCGCGACTTGATCACGCCGCACCCGCTGGGGGGCTGCAACATGGGCGTCTCGGCTTCCAACGGCGTCGTCGATCACGCTGGCCAGGTGTTCAACTGTCCAGGGCTCTACGTCGCCGACGGCGCCATCGTGCCGAAAGCGATCGGGCTGAACCCGTCGAAGACGATCGCCGCCCTGGCCGAGCACATCGCGACCGGGCTCGTGGCCAATCTCTGACGGGAGGAGGACGATGGCTGCCGCGCGCAGGCTCGAACTTCAGCTCCTGAACGTCCGCGGTGAACCGCTCGGACAGCAAGTGGACGTCATGCTGCGCCATCTGACGACCGGCGGGCGGCGGGTCGCGCGCGTCAAGGCCACGCGGAAGGCGATCATCAGTGGCTTGCACGACGACGGCGTCTACCGGGTCGACGTGGACCCGCCGTCGTACCTGGCGGCGGGCGCGTTCGTCATGCTGCGGCCGGGAGGCGTAACGCCGCTCGCGCTCAGGTTTCCGATCGACCCGGGGAAGGTCAAACGGGTGAAGTTCCCCGACTACGACGGCGAGGCGCTGCACGAGGACGGGCGGCGCATCCTCGAGGCGAGCGACACGGTCCTGGGCTTCGAGGGTCGGTCGGGAAGGACGCTCTACGGCGCGCTCGACGATCTGCGCCGCGCCGGGTTCCTGAACATCGTCGCGAAGATGGCCGCGACCGGCCTCACGAGCGGCCGCCTGGTCAGCGGCTCCGTCCAGGAGCTAACCGAACTGCGCGGCGATCGGTTCTTCGCGGTCGTGACGCACGAGCTGCGGGAGGAGGTCAAGCACAGCGAGCAGGCCGGGCTCTTCGAGCCGGCGCCCGATCTGCTGCACCATCCGCCGGTCGGCTTCGAGCGGGCCGGCAGTTTCAAGACGCGTGACCACTACGGCAACCTGCAGCTCTCGTTCTTCACGAACGGCGTGGACTGGCGCGCCGACGTCGACATCGACGATGCCAACGGCCTCGAGCATCTGTTCCAGGTCTTGAAGCACCAGCTGTCAAACGGTCGCACGCATCCGTACGACATCAGAGACATCCTCATCGCGCACCAGAAGCTCGATCCGGGATATGAGTTGGTTGTGTAAGGTCCAGCCTACTCGTATCTGAGGGCCCACATGGGGTCGACCTGCGAGGCCCGGTGCGCCGGGATGAAGCCGGCGCCGAGCGCGACGAGCGTGAGGACGACCGCGGCGCTGGCGAGCACGAGCGGGTCGCGGCCCTGGAGCTGATACAGCTGCGACTCGGCGAGCCGGCCGAGATACCAGGCGGCTGCGAGGCCGATCGCACCGCCGACGAGCGTCATCAGCCCGACCTGCTTGAGGAGCATCAGGCGGACGCGGCCGGGCGCCGCGCCGAGCGCCATGCGCAGGCCGATCTCGCGCGTCCGCTGCGCCACCGTATAGGCGAGCACGCCATACAGGCCGACTGCCGCGAGCAGCGTCGCGAGGACGGCGAACGCCGTCGACAGCACGCTGATGAAGCGATCGAGGAAGACGTTTTCGCGGACCTGCTGCGGCATCGTCTTGAGATCCTCGATCGGCAGGTTCGGGTCCAGGCGCGCGACGGTTTGCCGGATAGCCGTGAACGACGCCCCGGGATCCTGCGCGGTCCGCACGTAGAAGTTGATGAACCCCAGGCTGTCGTCCTGGCGATACGGCCGGAAAAACAGCGGCGGAACCTCCCGCTTGACCGAGCTGTACTTGGCGTTCTGCACCAGACCGACAATCTCGATATCCTTCGGACTGCTTCCGCCTTCGGTTCCCATGCGTTTGCCGACCGCGTCCCGTCCGAGATTGAACTTCTTCGCGAACGCCTCGTTGACGATCGCCACCTTCTGCCCCTTGAGGCTGTCGGAGGGGGTGAACTCGCGCCCCGTGACGAGCGGAATGCCCATCGCGCGGAAGTAACCGGAGCCGACCTCGTTGAAGCGGGCGTTCGTGTCGGTGTCCGGTCCGGCGTTGAAGCCCTGCACGCTGACATCGGTTCCCCAGTTGCTGTTGCCGAGCGCCGGCACGAGCGACGCCGTGACCGCGGTCACGCCCGGCAGCGCGGCCAGCTCCTCTTCGAGCCGCTCGAAGAGCACGCGCGACCGCTCAGGCGTGTAGGCGTTCAGCTCGGGCGAGACACCGAAGGTGAGCAGGTCGTCGATCTTCAATCCAAGATCCACGCGGCTCACGTTCAGGAGGCTCCGCGTAAAGAGCCCAGCCCCGACCAGCAGCGCCATCGAGAGCGCGATTTGCGCGGTCGCGAGCGTGGTCCGGAACCGCGCCGCCGCCCGGGCGCCGGAGGGCTGTCCTGCTTGACCCTTCATGATGGTCTGGAGGTCGGGCCGGCTGCTGTGCAGCGCCGGGAAGAGTCCAAAGAGCAGGCCGGTCGCGACCGTCACCGCCGCCGCGAACAGGAGGACCGTGGTGTCGAGCTCGATCTGGATCGTGGCGGCCGGTTCCGCCGGCAGCAGGGCCGCGATCCCTCGCAGCGTCCAGCTCGCGACGAACAGGCCGGCGACCCCGCCAAAGAGAGCCAGCAGGCAGGACTCTGTCAGCAGCTGCGCGATCAGGCGCCGGCGGCTCGCGCCGATCGACAGCCGGATCGCCATTTCCCCCGATCGCGCGGCCGCGCGCGCGAGCAGCAGGTTCGCGATGTTCGCGCAGGCGATGAGGAGCACGAGCGCCGTGACGCCGAGCAGGAGCGTCAACGGCTCTTTTGCCTCGCCGTGCACGGAACTCTGCCCGCGCCCCCCCGGCTCAAACCCGAGTTCCTTCGTCCTGAACCGCGCGAGCGTCTGCTCGCTCATGCCCGTTTGCAGCGACGCCTCGACGTCGTTGACGATGGCGCGGTACTTGACGTTCATCGCCGCGCGCGCCTCCTCGACCGATACGCCCGACTTGAGCCGCGCGAACACGTACGCCCAGTAAGTGCGCCGGTTGGCGAAGCCGTCGAACCCCGGGCTCATCAGCCCGCGCAGCGTGATCGGCACGAACACCTCCGGCTTCGCCCCTAACGTGGTGCCATCGAAGCCGCGCGGCGCGACGCCGACGATCGTCAGCGACTGGCCGTTGACGATGATTGTGTCGTTGAGGACGTTGGGGCTGGCGTCGAACCGGGTCTGCCAGAACGCGTGGCTCAGCACGACGACCTTCGACTCGCCGACGGCACGATCGTCGCCGGGCGAGAGCAGCCGGCCGAGCGCCGGCTGGATGCCGAGCACGGGGAAGTAGCTGCCCGATACGAGCATGCCGTCGCCGCTCTGCGTCTGGCCGCGCGAGGCGAGGTTCGCGCCGAAGGCGCGGTGCGCCGCGATGGTCGTGAACACCGTCTGCACGCGCTCGAGATCGCGGAACATCGGGTAGCTGAACACGGCGTCGCAGTCCCCCGCCTGGTTGCAGGACTGCGATCCCGGCTTCGGCCCCGGCGCCGACAGGTTCACCAGCCGCTCCGGCTCCTCCACGCGCATCGGCCGCAGAAGCAGCTGGTTGAAGAGCGAGAAGATCGCCGCGTTGGCCCCGATGCCCAGCGCGAGCGACACGATGGCGACGCCTGTCACGAACGGCGCCTTGAAGAGGGTCCGCAGCGCGTGCTTGAGGTTGATCATGCTGTCGGAGTTAGACGAACCGGAACAGCATCTGGTTGCGGTTCAGAATCGCCAGGACGTGCCGATCTGGACGAGACGCGGGTGCCCCGGCAGGATACCGCGCGAGCGATCGACGATGAACGTGCGGTCCGTGAGGTTCTTGATCGTCAGGAAGATGGATCCGCGCGGCACGCGCCACGTGGCCGCGGCGTTCCAATACGTATAGGCGGGAATCAGACCGCGCTGCCCATCGAGTGTGCCGACGATCGTGTTGAGGTCGTCGGCGAACTGGTCTCCGACGTGCTGGGCTTCGATCTGCGCGTCGAGGCCCGCGCGATGTCGGTAGCCGAACGCGATCGTGGCCGTCGTCTCAGGCGCGTAAGGCAGTCGATTGCCCGAGACGCTCACCGACCCGAATCCGCTCACGCCGCTGAAGCGGGTGCCGGTGAACCGTGCAACGGGCAGCCACGTCAGCGCGAGCCGTGTGTACGCGCCGTGCGCAGAGGCGGCGATGGAGTTCCAGTCGCCTGTCAGGCCGACCTCGACTCCCTGGTGCAACGTCTCGCCGCCGTTGGTGAGCGCCGCGCCGACCCCGCCCGCGAGGCTCGCCGGCACGATCTGGTTCTGGTAGTCCATCCGGAACAGCGCGCCGTCAATGCGCACGGCGCCGAGGCCGGCCCGCCCGCCGACCTCGTAGTTCCAGCTGCGCTCCGGATCGAGCTCGACAGCCCCTCCCGTCGAGTTGTTGATGACGTCCTCCGCCCGCGGCGGCGCGAAGCCTCGATGGACGCCGGCAAAGATCGTCGTCCCGGACGACGCCGAGGGCGCGTACGAGACGCCGAGCCCCGGGACAACCTCGGTCAGGGCGCTCTCGCCGCTGACGTCGAGGAGCCGGTTCATCCGCGTGTGCCGCACGCGCTCGAGCCGCAGGCCGGGCGTGATCGTCCAGGCCCCGGCGAGCACGCGGTGCTGCACGAACGCTGAGAACGCGTCGGTCGTCCGAAGGTTGTCCTCGACGAAGGGGCCGGTCCGGGCGAGCGGCGTGTCGCCGTTCGCCTGCCGCCGGTGCTGCCGCTCGACATGAAAGCGAACACCGAGGTCGGTCTCCTGCGGCACGCCGGCGACGCCGAAGGCGACGCGCGCGCGCGGCTCGACGCCGCCGTGGGTGTACCGGCGCAGCCGACCCTCGTTGCCGCACATGAGGTTCAGATTGGCCATACCACCACACGCGGGATCCGCCGCGTCGTTCGGACGCTGCGCCGAGTTGCTCGACTGACGCCACCAGTTGCGCTCGAACTGCGATCCGTACACCGTCGTCGTGAGCGCGATACGCGCGCCGAGAAGCGCGCGGTAGGCCGCCGACGCGCCGACGCGGTCTCCCTCGAACGCGTCGTTGACGAACGGGTTCTGCCGCGGGTTTTCGAGATACTCGCTCTCCCGCAGCCCGCTGTAGGTGACCTGCGAATCCTCGCCGTAGTAGTTCGCCTTGAGCGTCAGGTTCTGGGTGAACGTGAGCTGGCGCGTCACCTTCGCGGTGACGTCCGTGAGGCTGGCGTGGACGTGGTCGCGCGCGCCGTCCCCCTGCTTGCGCAGGACGCCGGCGAACAGTCCGGTGCCGTTCCAGGTCCCGCCGAAGCTCGCGTCTGCGTTCAGGTAGCCGCGCGTGCCGGCACTGACCGAGGCCGCGACCGAAGGTCCGGGCGGCGGCTCGGGCGTGACGTAGTTGATCGCCGCGCCGATCGTCACCGGCCCGTACGCGATCTGGCTCGAGCCCTTGAGCACTTCCACGCGCGCGAAGCGGTCAATGGGCGGATGGTAGTAGCTCGCGTTGTCCCCGTACGGCGCGAAGGTCGTCGGCACACCGTCCTCGAGCAGCAGCACTTTCGACGAGCGCGTCGGGTTCAGACCGCGGACGCCGATGTTCGGGCGCAGGCCGAATCCTTCCTCGTCGCGCACGCTGACGCCGGGCACCTGGCGGAGCGCTTCGCTGGTCGTGAAGACGTGCGACCGGTCGAGGGCGTCGCGCGTGAGGACGTCGATGGATCCGGGGATGCGACGGAGCATCTCCTGGGAGCCGGCCATGCGTGACCCGAGCACGTCCAGCTCCTCGGCCAGCGCGCCCGGGCGCAACACGAGGTCAACGGTCACCGACCGCGCCCCGAGCGTCACGTCCTGCTGTGTGGTGGCGAATCCCGGGAGCGCCACGACGATCTCGTAGGCGGCCGGGGCGAGGTCCTCGAACGCGTATCGGCCGTTCCCGTCGGTGGCGGTCTCCAGGGCCTGGCCCGTCGCCACGCGCCGCAGCGTGACGAGCGCTCCGGGAACGGCGGCGCCGGAGGTGTCGGAGACCTGTCCGCCGACGCTCGCGCCGCGCGGACGAGGCGGCTGGATCAGAGCGGGTTGACCGGACGGACCGAGAAGGGCGACGACCAACAGCGTGGCGCAGAGCAGCATGGGGTTTCCTTGCGCCCCGCATCGGGCCGACCCTACAATCGTGGCGTCGACGCACACGTGCGGAAGCGCGTGAGTGGTTCTGTCCAGGACCGAGCGTTCGACATGGGCCTGCCGGGCTTTACCCGCCCGGCAGGCCGTCTTCGTTGTTGCCCCGCCAGAATTGAGAACCGTTCTCAATTCGACCCTCGGAGTCTATATCCGACCAATATGGTCGGTCAAGACCAACCTTAGAATGGAACCCTTGCCGCAGCGCCTTCGGACCCCCCACTCCCTCCTCATCACGGGCGCCATCGTCGCGACGGCCGCCGTGACGCTCTTCCTCATGGGCCAGATCCCCATCTGCAAGTGCGGCTACGTGAAGCTGTGGCACGGTGTGGTGTCCAGCTCCGAGAACTCTCAGCACGTCGCCGACTGGTACTCCTTCTCCCACGTGATCCACGGGTTCGCGTTCTACGGGCTCTTGTGGCTGATTCGTCGTGATTGGCCGTTCGGACTGCGGCTGGCCGTCGCGATGTTCCTCGAGGCGTCGTGGGAGGTCTTCGAGAACACGGACTTCATCATCAACCGCTACCGGTCGGTGACGATCTCCCTCGACTACTATGGAGACAGCGTTCTCAACTCTGCGTGTGACATGCTCGCGATGTCGCTCGGGTTCTTCGTGGCGTCCCGACTGCCGGTCTGGGGGACCCTGGCGCTCGTCGTCGTCCTCGAGGCGTTTGTTGCGTATTGGATCCGCGACAACCTGGCCCTCAACATCATCATGCTGATCTATCCGCTCGACGCGATCCGCGCCTGGCAGATGGGAGGTGTCTCGTGAAACCGACAACGGTCTCGGCCGCGCTCGCGGCTGCCGTCGCCGTCACGGTCGTGCTCGGGGTCGCGGCCGAAGGCGGTCAAGTGTCGCCGGTGCCTCGCGCGGGGACCGGATCGGTCACGGTCGAAGGGGACGTGAGCGTCAAGGGTGACGTTCGAGTGGTCAACGACCTCGCCGTTACCGCGCGCCAGTCGGGCGCCTGGAAGGTCGGCGTCGACGGCGTCGTCACGACGTCGCCGCAGCCGCTGCCGTTCGTGCGCGTCGGGCGGACGTATGAGATCTACTGGCACGAGGGGCAGCCGAGAGAGGTGGTCGTCGCTCGAGAAATCCACGGACCGTGGGTGCGGGTCGAGGAGGTCACGGGCGGCCGCACGCGGGTGCGATGGCTCAACTTCACCCGTGCGATGTGGATAGAAGAGCGGGCAGGGTGATCCCCGGTGACGTACCGGGCGTGGTTAGGGCAGGTCCGCGCCTGCGGGTCGGCCATCAGGTCGCGTACCTCGCCGCTTGACACACCGTCTGATTCTGGACGAAAGTACCATCATGCTGCGTGGGCCGATGACCTGCGTCTGTAGAAGGAGCGCCTCACCGGGCCTCCGCCAGGCGATCCGCCCGCGCGATCTGGAAACCTAGATCCCGCCCGGCATCGCGCCAGCGGGAAGAACATTCGAAGGCCCGGAAGGCTCAGCCGTCTTCCGGGCCTTTTTGTTTATGACTATTGGTGAATTGCGCGACCTGTATCCGTCAGCGGCACTGATCGGCCACACGCCGCTTCTCCGCCTGCGGGGATTCAAGCGCGACGCGCCCGGAGTGGAGCTGTACGCCAAGGCGGAGTGGCACAACCCGAGCGGGTCGGTCAAAGCGCGCGCCGCGGGCCGCATCCTCGACGACGCGGAGCGGTCCGGGGCATTGACCCCTGGGCGCACGATCCTCGACGCCTCGTCCGGGAACACGGGCATCGCGTACGCGATGATTGGTGGAGCGCGCGGCTACCGCGTCGCGATCTGCGTGCCAGCGAACGTCACGCCCGAGCGGACGCGTGCCCTTCACGAGTACGGCGCGGAGGTCATTCTCACGGATCCGCTCGAAGGATCGGACGGCGCGATTCGAGAGGCGCGCGCGCGCTTCGAGGCGGCGCCGTCGAAGTACTTCTACGCCAACCAATACAATAATGATGCGAACTGGCGTGCGCACTATGACACGACTGCGCCGGAGATCTGGGCCGGGACGAGGGGGCGCGTGACCCACTTCGTGGCCGGCCTTGGCACGAGCGGCACCTTCGTCGGGACGGCGCGACGCCTGCGCGAGCTGAACCCGGCTATCGGGCTCATCTCGGTCCAACCGGACGCGCCGTTGCACGGAATCGAGGGATTGAAGCACATGGACTCGGCGATCGTCCCGGGCATCTACGACCCGACGCTCGCGGACGAGACACTCCGCGTCTCCACCGACGACGCGTATGCGATGACCCGCCGCCTGTCAGCGCAAGGCGTGCCCGCCGGCGTCTCGAGTGGCGCGGCGATGGTAGCGGTCCTCCGCGTCGCGTCCCGTCTCACCGAAGGGGTCGTCGTCACGATCTTTCCGGACGGGGCCGAGCGGTACGTGTCTGAGCGGTTCTGGCGGGAGGAGGACTCGTGAGTCGCCTGCGCATCGCCGACGGCGCGCTCGAAGCGATTCGGCGTCACGCCGCCGAAACGTACCCGGACGAGTGCTGCGGCGCGCTGATCGGCCACGCCGACTCCGGATCCCCGCGCGCAGCCGAATCTGCATCGTCGAGAGCAGCCGGATCTGCCCAACCCTTGCAATCGGTGATATCCGTGGTACCGCTCGCGAACACGACGGACGAGGGGCCACGACGACGCTTTCTCGTCCGGCCCGCCGACTACCAGCACGCGGAAGCGCGGGCGCGCGCCGACGGCGCCGAGCTCGTCGGGTTCTATCACTCGCATCCCGATCATTCGGCGCGGCCCTCGCAGCACGACCTCGACCACGCGTGGCCGAACCTCAGCTACTTGATCGTGGCGGTCGAGCGCGGGCGTCCCGGCGCCATCGCATCCTGGCGGCTCCGCGCCGATCGCACGACGTTCGACGAAGAGGGCCTCGAAGAAACAAGGACATAAAGCCATGCCGACCAAAGTGTTCATCCCCACGCCGCTCCGGCCCTTCACGGGCAAGCGGGATGTCGTCGAACTCGAAGGGCGCACCGTGGGGGAGCTCCTTCGCACGCTGACCACTGAGTACGGCGACCTGCGACCGCATCTCTATGCGGACGACGGGCGGTTACGCAGCTTCGTCAACGTGTATCTGAATGACGATGACATCCGGTACCTGCAGAAGGAAGAAACCGAGGTCAAGTCGGGGGACACGCTGAGCATCATTCCGTCGGTCGCTGGCGGCGTGCCGGCGGGCATGGATCTGCTCGGCGCGCGCGAGGCGGCGCCCTTGACCAACGAGGAGGTGCAACGGTACAGCCGGCACCTCATCATGCCGGAAGTCGGCGTCGACGGGCAGCGCCGGCTGAAGGCGGGGCGCGTCCTCTGCATCGGCGCCGGCGGGCTGGGATCGCCGGCCGCGCTGTACCTGGCGGCGGCTGGCGTGGGCCGTCTCGGAATCGTGGATTTCGACGTTGTCGATCACAGCAATCTGCAACGGCAGATCATCCACGGCACGCCGGACGTCGGACGCCCCAAGCTGCAGTCGGCGCGGGAGCGGCTGGCGGCGATCAATCCCGAGGTCAAGGTCGAGACCTACGAAACGAAGCTGACGTCGAAGAACGCGCTCGACCTCTTCGCGGAATACGACGTCATCGTGGATGGCACGGACAATTTTCCAACCCGTTACCTGGTCAACGATGCCTGCGTGCTGCTGGGAAAGCCGAACGCGTACGGCAGCATCTTCCGGTTCGAAGGACAGGCGTCGGTCTTTGCCGTCAAGGGTGGGCCTTGCTACCGGTGTCTCTATCCCGAGCCGCCGCCGCCCGGGCTCGTCCCGAGCTGCGCGGAAGGAGGCGTGCTCGGTGTGCTGCCTGGAGTGATCGGCACGATCCAGGCGACCGAAGCCATCAAGCTGATCCTCGGCGCGGGAGAGCCGCTCGTGGGACGCTTCCTTATCTATGACGCGTGGCGGATGCGGTTTCGCGAGCTGAAGCTGCGGCGCGACCCGGCCTGCCCCATGTGCGGCGATCGTCCGACCATCCGCGAGCTGATCGACTACGAGCAGTTCTGCGGCGTCGGGCCTGCCCAGGGCTCAGCCGAGGGAGCCGTGCGGACGCCGGCGGCCGAGCGGCGCGACCTGCCTCCGGAATTGGAGACGAGCGTCGGGGATCTGAAAGCACGCCTCGATCGCGGCGAGCGCGTCTTCGTCCTCGATGTTCGCGAACCCCAGGAGTTTCAGATCTGCCGGATCCCCGGCTCGACGCTCGTGCCGCTCGGCGAGCTCGGGTCCCGGCTTGCCGACGTGCCGCGCGGCGCCGACGCTCCGGACATCGTCGTGCACTGCAAGTCGGGAGCGCGCAGCGCGAAGGCAGTCCGGCTGCTCGTCGATCGTGGCTACGATCGGGTCCGCAACCTGAAGGGCGGCATCCTGGCATGGATCGATCAGGTCGATCCGAGCCAGCCCAAGTACTGAGCTGAGGATTTGTTCCTAGTGCTTAGTTCTTAGTGCTTAGTTGGACTCGTACGCAAGCAACGAGTCAGCGAAGAACTCGCGAGCGCAATCCCCCTAAGAACTAAGAACTAGGCACTAAGAACTGACAACGCGGCCACCTCGGCTTCGCGCGCGACCTGCAGCACGTTCAACCCCTCCACGAGATCCTCGACGAGATCCGAGGCGTTCTCGCAGCCGGGCGACAGCCGCACGAGCGTGTCCGACAGCCCCAGCGCGGCGCGCGCCTCCGGCGGAATCGACACGTGCGTCATCCGCGCGGGATGACACACGAGCGCCTTCACGCCGCCAAGGCTCTCGCCGAGTGTGAAGAAGCGCCGCGACGAGACGAACCGGACGACGTCGTCGACGCTTCCGTCCAGCTCGAACGACACCATGCCGCCGAAGCCGGTCATCTGCCGGCGCGCGATCGCGTGCCCCGGATGATCCCCGAGCCCAGGGAAGTAGACGCGCCGCACGAGCGGGTGCGTCCGAAGCGCGTCGGCGATCGCCGCCGCGTTCTCCGCGTGGCGCAGCATGCGCAGCTCGAGGGTCTTCAGCCCGCGCAGCGTGAGCCAGCAGTCGAACGGCGACGGAACGCCGCCCGCCGCGTTCTGGAGGAACGCAATCGGCTCGAACACGGCCGCGTCGCGCGCGAGCGCGGCCCCCTGAATCAGGTCGGAGTGGCCGGCGAGGTACTTCGTTACGCTGTGTACCACGATGTCGGCCCCCCACTCGAAGGGCTGCTGGAAGTACGGCGTCGCGAAGGTGTTGTCGGCGACGAGCAACGCGCCGCGCTCGTGCGAGATTTGCGAGATCGCCGCGATGTCGCAGACGAGCAGCCGCGGGTTGGTCGGCGATTCGACCCACACCAGGCGGGTCTTGCTCGATACCGCCGCCCCGACCGCGTCGAGGTCGGACGCGTCCACTTGCCGGATCACGCAGCCGAGGGGCTGGAAGACGCGATGGAGCAGGCGCCAGGTCCCGCCCGTACACGTCGGTCGTCGTGACAATCTCGTCCCCGGGCTTCAAATGCGCCTGCAGCACTGCATGCTCGGCCGCCAGACCCGAAGCGAAGACGGCGGCATGCTCGACCCCCTCGAGGTCCGCGAGCACGCGCTCGAGCCGCACGCGCGTGGGGTTGCGCGTGCGCGTGTAGTCGAAGCCTTTGTGAACGCCCGGCTCCTCCTGCTCATAAGTCGAAGTCTGGAAGATCGGCGCGATGAGCGCGCCGGTCTCCGGCTCAGACGGCTGGGCCGCGTGAATGGTCCGCGTCGCGAACTTCATACGATCTCCTTCTTTTCTTCCTTTTGCTCGCGCTGGGGCGCCGCGCGCCCATAGGCGTCGAGCCCGGTCAGAACCGATCCGCCAAGCTTGATGACGGCGATGCTCACCCTTCGACTCCGCTCAGGGCAGGCCCTTCGACTCCGCTCAGGGCACGTTCTTCGACTCCGCTCGGGGCAGGCCCGTCGACTCCGTTCGGGGCAGCTCGTTCGAGCACGCGAAGCGCGAGCGTTCGCGCTCCGATCGCACCCGCCAGCGACCGCAGGGCTGCGTCGATCGATTGGCGCGACGCGGCGTGCGTCAGCGCCCACAGCCTTTCACCGCCGGGCCCCGCGCGCGGGGTCGACGTGCGGCCGAGCCACACGCCTTTTGCAGCGAGCAGATCGCTCACGAGCGGCCACACCGGCGCGCGGGAAGGGAAGTCGAAGCGGATGAACCAGCGCGAGTCGGGCGCGTGCACGAGCGGGTGCGAAGAGGTTCGAGCGAGTCCAAGCGGGTCCGAGGAGGTTCGTGGATCCCCGGTCACCGCCTCGACGATATCGTCCAGGATCGTTGCCGCCGTGACGTCCGGTCCCGCCCCGGGACCCGAGAAGAACAGCCCGCGCACGAAGCGCCCGTCGAGCCGGATACCGTTCAGCGCGCCGCTCACTTCCGAGAGGGCGTCCGACGCCTCCACGAACGCCGGTCCCACGAAGCACTCGACCGTCGGGGATCCGTGTTGATCAGCGGGGATCCGTGGCCGCAGGCGAGCGTGGACGATCGGCTTGAGGCGGCCGCCGAACGCGCGCGCGATCTCCAGGTCCGCCGCGTCGAGCCCGGCGATCCCTTCCGTCTCGATCGCCTCGCGCCGAACGCCGCGAGCGCCGAGATGGCGCAGGAGCAGGACCAGCTTCTCCGCGGCGTCGCGCCCCTCGACGTCGGCGCGCGGGTCCGGCTCGGCCAGGCCGAGCGCCTGCGCGCGGCTGAGCGCGTCGGCGAAACTCAGCCTGTCCGCCTCCATCGCCGACAGAATGTAGTTGCTCGTCCCGTTGACGATTCCGGCGAAGCGCTCAACGGCGCGCACGAGCGGGCGCGTGCTGAAGGTGCCGAGGAACGGGACACCGGCGAGTGCGCTCGCCTCGTAGCGCAGCGCCGTGCGGCCGCGGGCCGCGGCGGCCGCCAGCTCCTCGCCGGCCGCGGCCAGCAGCGACTTATTGGCGGTCACGACCGGCGTGCCGCGCTCGAGGAGCGCTGCTACGAGCGATCGCGCTGGCTCGACGCCGCCGAGCGCCTCGACAACGAGGCCGTAATCGCCCGCGAGAAACGCGTGCGGATGGTCCACGAGGGGAATGTTCGGCGGCCGGCCCGGGCGGTTGACATCGCGCACCAGGGCGCGCTCGAAGATGAGCGCGAGGCCGCTCGGCGCGATCCAGGGCGCGGCAGGCCCTGCGGCCCGCACGACCGCGCTGCCGACGCGGCCGAGCCCAAGCAAGCCAATCCGGATGGTTCTCATGACCCCTTTCACCGCGTAGAACTGGGGATGAGACGCTTTGTCGGCCGGGAAGTCGGCAAACTCAGGTCTTATCTGTCCCGTCTAAACGGGCAGGACTTAGCACCTTGGTTCGAGGACCAGGTTGCTGTGGCGTCGTCGGGCCTGTTCCCTCAGCCACTCTCGATAACCCCCGCGGCGCGCGCGGGCAGAGGGAACGATAGCCCAGGCCGGCGGCCATGTCAATATCTACGTATGTTGATTTGTGGACTCCTATTCTGGGTCTGGGTCCAGCCCAGGCCTCCCCGCGCCGACGGCCGACGCCGTCGCCGAGAGGCCGTGAGACGGCTCGTCGCGGCGATTTGAGGGGCTGCATGCAGAAGCCCCGGATCGACCCGGCGCGAGTGCTGCGAGAAGGGTGACTGCGGTCCGTAGTCTAGCGGTCGGCTGCGGTGACCGCGCTCTGTAGTTCTCGTATCTTCGCCGCCACTTTCGTCGAGAACCCGTCGATCTCCGCCGCCGTCGCTCCGGCCGCCTCGAACGCACGACGGAGCTGCGCCTCGCTCAGTTGCGCGGCAAGGCCGCCAAACCACCGCGCGTGTTCGATCGGCACCACGCCGAGCGTCGGTTCCAATCCGTCGTAGTCGAGCTCGATATGATCCCGCGCAGTCCGCTTGATGAAGTCTTCGGCAAGAAAATCCTCCAGGTGCCACTTCGTGTGACTCGAAAGCCGCGGCCCCATCTTCCCGAAGGTCGCGCCGAGATCCGCGACGATGTACCAATGCTCGATGGATCCGTCGGCCCGGGTGGTCCGGAGAATCGCGTTGTTGCGCGCCCCTTCGATGTCCCAGTTGTTGATCAGCGTCATCAGGATGACGAGCCCGGACAGATCCCGCTGGCCCAGGAAGGGGTTCTGATCGAAGGCCCACCGCTCGCGAATCTCGGTCAGGCGCGGATCGCGGCGCTTGAAGCGCGCGGCGCGGAAACGGCCGTCCGTCGTGATGTGGTTGTCGGCGCGCTTCAGGCCTCGAGCGCCGTGGATCGTTCCTTCGGCAACGAAGTAGGTCTCTTCCACGAGATAGCCGAGCGCCCAGATGATCCGATTGGCCGCAATCTCCGCCCGCGCCTCGACCCCCAGCTTGACGTCCCACATTACGCCCTGGACGTCTTTGACCACGACTTTGGGCTGCGTGCCGCTGGTGTCTTCTTCTTGAAAGTCAAACGGTTCGCGCGGCGCCCGCTCGGCCGCTCCGCTAGCCCAGAACAGATCGCGCCCGGAAAGCGCGCCGGGCTCGCGCCACAGGATGGGGTTGACGATTCGTTCCTGAAGGGAGATCGGAGCGTCGTCAGCCGCCGCCCAGAGCAGAAGCACCGGACATACGAGACACAGCGACAGCCACCAAGAGAGTCCACCAGGACGGCTGCGACGGCTGAGCTTCACAGAGACCTCCGTGCTCGTCCGTAGGCAATGCAATTCCCGAGCCTCAGGCATAACCCTCGCCGCGCGATCGAAGCGATCGGGGATCGTCGCGCTAAGATCGGCACTGTGCAGGCACGCGCGCGTATCACACTGCTCGTTGCGGTCGCTGCCCTGGGCGCCGGGCGTTTGCCGTCACAGCCTTATGCCCTGGCTCCCACTTCCCGGCCTCAGGCCTCCGTCGGGTTCGATCGCATCGTGCTCGGCGCGTCGCTCTTCCGCGCCGCATGGGCCTATCGGCACGACCGGGCGTGGTTGGAAGACCAGCTCGATTTCCTCTCCAAACACGACTTCGACGCGATTCGCGTGCTGGGTGTCGTCGGGGATCCCGCCGAGCCGGATTTCTGGGATGGTCGGGAGGTCGACTGGCGCTGGCCGGACTTCGATGCGGTGATTGCCGGTCTCACCGATCTCGCGTACGAGCGCTACGGCCTCCGCGTGCAGTGGACGATCTTCGGCGGATCCCCTATCCGCGATCCTGCCGATCGCGACCGGGTCGTCGACACGTTCCTCCAGATGTCCCGCGGCCGAGAGCGCAAGATCCTCGCGTTCGAGACCGCGAACGAGTACGGAAGCAACGGGTTCGCCGGAGACGAAGGACGAGCCGAGCTCGGGCGACTCGCACGCCGGTTGAGCGAGGCCACCGCCATTCCTGTCGCGGCCTCCGCGCACGACGCCGGTCTCTGCGCGCTCTACGCCACGGGAGCGGTCGACATGGCCACGTTTCACTTCGACCGGCTTCGCCGCGATCCGCCGCTCACGCTCCTGGCTGAGTCCGGCTGTGCGGCGCTGCCGCCGATCCTCAGCAACAACGAGCCGATCGGGCCGGGATCGTCGGTTGAATCGGAATCGGATCCGTATGAGCTCGTGACGGCGGCGGCCAACACGTATCTATCCGGCTTTCCCATCTACGTCTTTCACAGCGGGCCGGGTGTCCGCGACGATCCGTGGCACCCGCTCGGTTTGCGGCCGTCGCGGCTGCAGGATCTCCGCGGCAGCAACCGAATCATCGGCGGCCTCTACGCGCTGAAGGGCTATCTGCCAGCCGACGTGCACACATGGGCGCGACACAGACGCGAGGAGCCCGCGCATCCGTTTTCCATCGAGGGTCCAGTCC
>JBOGJB010000116.1:0-10361 GCA_050745085.1 Vicinamibacterales bacterium | reverse complement strand
GACGTTGACCTCCTGGGCGACGCCGGCGACGCCCAGGGTGAAGTCGATGCGGTGCGTCTGTCCCACCGCGAGCGGCACGTTCTCTCGCTGCGCCTTGCCGAAGCCGGTCAGCTCCACCGTGATCGTGTAGGTGCCGAGCGGCAGCGCCAGGCCACGGTACCGGCCGTCGGCGTCGCAGACGACCTCGCGCGTGTAGCCGGTGCCGGTATTCGTGAACGTGACCGTCGCGCCCGGCAGCACCGCTCCGGTCGCGTCCGAGACGATGCCTTCGATCGTGCCGGTTGTCGCCTGGGACTGCGCGAAGGCCGGCGCGGTAAACGCGAGGCACATGCACAAGAGGATGAAAGGACGCGGGAACCGTCGCATACGCACCTCGTGGAGAGCTGGGAGAACCTCAGCATCCTAACACGCGTCTCGCGGAGAATCCCGTGCATGTAAAAACTGCGGCCCGAGTGTACATTCCCGTAACGTCCCGGGGAGACACCAGGACAGTAACTGCCGTTCTATCAATAACTAGCGCGATTAGGCCAGTGGGCATCAAGGTTGCGTTCGAACGTGTCCCTGGAGGTCACATTCATGGGACGCACGACCATCCGAACGACAATCGTCGCGGCGATCTTTGCCCTCATCGGCGCTCTCGTTGCCGTGCCGCTTGAGGCAAAGAAGCCGACGACGTCGCCCGCCAAGGGACCGAAGACCACAGTCGGCCAGGCAAAGAGCGTCAAGCCGGCCAAGACGACCACCGCGAAAGGGCCCTCAACTTCGAAGGGCTCCACGATGAAGTCCGCCAAGGCGACGTCGCCGAAGGGATCGAGCAAGAAGACCTCGACGACGACGACCGCCTCCAGCACGACGTCGGGCTCGACCCCTACGACGATCACCACCGAGACCCCGCTGTACACGAACGATGTCGCTTTGAAGCTGTCGACCAAGCCGAATCAGCTGGCGAAACTGGAGACGGCGCTCGGGCTCGGCACCTTGACGCCGGAGCAGATCAACGGCGCCACCTCGGGCGTCAAGAACTTCGGGCAGCTGAACGCCATGGTCAACACCGTGATGAACAACCCGACCGTGGAGTTCGCGGACCTAAAGGCGCTGATGACCGGCCTGGACATGAAGGGTGAACCGGTGCTCGGACAGACCACGACGTACAGCCTCGGTCAGGCCAAGCAACAGCTCGGCATAGCAGACACGGACGGGGACGCCCCGACGACGACCACGCAGTCTTCCACGACGACGACCTCGACGAAGGGCAAGTCGAAGAAGAGGAACAACACCTCCGGCGGAACGCAGTAACATGCGCGACGGTCGGCGAATCATAGCGGCGCTCATCATGGCCGGCGGCGCCCTCCTCTGGGCGCCGTCGGCCTCAGCACAAGGCAACGGGAACGGGCAAGCGAAAGGCCTCTCGAAGGGTCGCGGCCCGATGCCGGCCGCCGCGGCGACTTCAGATGGCGCCGCGGTCCCTCTCTACGGCATCCGGCAGTTTGGCTCGTGGCTCGACGACGCCTCGCTCGCGGAGCCTGGCGGCGGCTGGGCGGCCGTTTCGCTCGGCTTCGTCCGATCGGCCGGAGGCCGGCAGATGGACTTTCCGATCGCCGACGTCGGCGTTGGGCTGATGCCACGGGTGCAGGTCGGAATGACGCTTCCGTACTATCGACTGACGTTCACGGACGGTTCGCAGGCCGCCGGTCTCGGGGACGTGTACCTGAACGCCAAGATCGGGATATTTGATCCGGCAAAGACGGAGCACGGGCTCGGTCTCGCGGTCACTCCGCTTGTGGAGATTCTAAGCAGCTCTGATCTAGAGGGTGGCAGAGATTTCCATGTGGCGCTCCCGGTGAGTGTCGAGTGGCGGCAGCCGAAGTATCGCGTCTACGGTTCCAGCGGCTGGTTCTCGCGCGGCGCGTTCTTTGGGAGCGGTGCCGTCGAAGTGCCGCTCAGCGAGCGCGTCATCGTCACCGGCGTGCTCAGCCACACGCGCGCGTTGAACGACGATCCGAACGCGGACGCCTTGGGGTTGTCGAAAGCCAGGACCGATCTCACGGGGGGCGCGGCGTTCATTGCGACGTCGTCGATTGCGTTCTACGGCAGTATCGGCCGGACCATTTCCGCTCAGGATGCCAACGCGGCGTCGATTATGCTGAGCGGCGGCGTCTCGGTCAGCTTCGCGCGGACGCCGACCGGAAGACACTGAGCCTCGTCGAACAGAGGCAATTGCGCGAAAATAGGCGTTTCAAGGACGAAGGACGAAGGCGGAAGGCCGAAGTGAAGTTCGAACCCACTTCAGCCTTCGACCTTTGAACTTCGTACTTGAAACGCTTCGTCCTCCGTTAGGCTCCAAAGCCTACTTACACGTCGCCCCGACGAACGTCATCGACTCCGCGCGCAGCGTCTTGCCATCGCGGTGTCCGGTCACGCGCATGGTGTGGCCGACGTGCTCGCGCATGCTGAGCCCGCTCGCCGCGTCGAGCTCCAGCACGCGCGTCTTTGTCATATAGAGCGAGCGCCAGCTCCGCGACTCCGGCACGTCCGGCCCGCCGACCTCGGTCAACATGAACGTGCCGTTGTCCTGCGCCCGGAGACAGCCGAGGTATGTCGACGGTTTCCCCTGTGTCGATTCAGCGGCAGACGTCCCGGCCGCCCACAGCACTGCGATACACGCCGCCGTCAGAACGTGTCTCATCAAGTCCCTCCTTGTAGAGCTGCCGCTATCCGATGAGCTGGATGGCGGCCCTGCAGATATTGCTCGCAACCCTGATGCCGTCTCGAGCTGAGCTTGACGCGAGTTGAGCTGATCGGGCTGGGGGTGCGGTGGGTTGTCGCGCGGCAGGCTGACTACATTCTCCGTATCGCAAGACGGCACCCGTCCATCACCTTCCAACTCGCGCATTCCGGCCAGGAATCTGATGGCGGGGTTCTTGCCATTCGGCCAACGAACTGTAGACGCTGGACGCCTATGCAGCCACGGAATCAACTGAGCACGCCGCTCGAGGTCCTGATCGGTCGATCGCTGGCGGCCATCGTCCATCCGTTCGCGGCGTGGCGGGTGTTCTCGACGTCGCGCCGGCTGCTGCTGGTGCTCGGATATTCGGCGGTCGCCTACGTCACCGTCCTCTCGGCTCTGCTGGCGCTCTAGCCGCTACTTCGCGCTGGTCGTCTGCTTCACGTTCCGCTGGACCACGCCCGAGTCTACCGTGCGCCCGTCCTGCGCGATCGTCTGAAAGTGCATCTGGTCGCCGTCGATCTCGATCAGCATGAACGTGTAGCCCTGATCGAATCCCTTGGCGGTGAGATCGCCGCCGCCGATGTTGCCGCGGCGGAGCTTCGCCGAGCTGCCGCAGATGAAGTAATGGATCCCCTTCTGCGGCTTGAGCCGCTCGTAGAAGTGCTCGTGCCCGGTGAAGACGACGTCGACCCCGTTCTGGACGAAGATCGGCTCGAGCTTCTGACGGAGCACCTCGTCGGAGCCGTGGCGCTCGCCCGATGAATACAGCGGGTGGTGGAAGTAGACGATCTTCCAGTCCGAGCCGCTCGCCGCCAGCTCCTTCTTGAGCCAGGCAAGCTGCGCATCGTCCATGTAGTTGCTGTCCAGAGCGAAGAACCGCGCGCTCGTTTTGGCCGACTTGAACGTGTAGTACCGCTCGCCGTTCATGTTGAACGGCTTGTACATGCGCTGGTTGGGATTGTCATGGTTGCCGAGCGCCGCATAGAACTTGACGCCGGCGTCGAGCAGCGGTTTGTATGGGATCTCGAACTTGTTCCTGTAGTCGCGGGCCTTTTCGCCGCCGTAGAGGTTGTCGCCGAGCATGATCGCGAAGTCGAACGGAAAGCTGTTTCGATACGCGGCGATCTGCTTGGCCACCTGGAGCTGCTCGCGCCCCCCCGTCCCGGCGTCGCCGATGACGGCGAAGTGCACCGAGTCCTTCTTGTTCGGCAGCGTCAGCTTCCTTGGCTCGCCGGAGCCTTGCGAAGGCGAGCGTGCGTCCAGCGGAATGACGATCCCAAGGGCGAGCGTTGCCGCAATCAACCGGCGCATGGCGTGTCACCTCCCCGTGCTAGCGAATCGCGTTCGGCATGTAATCGACGATGACGTTCGCATCCACATCCCGCAGAATCATGTATTTGCCGATGATTCGGAACTCCAGATCCTCCGGCAGCTTCGGAAGCCTGCCGAGCAGGTCTGGCGGGACGGTTGGAAGCGGCTGTCCTTCGGGATACGACGCGTTGACCTTGAAGGGGATCTCGCCCGGCGCAGGCGCATCATCCTTGATAGCCTGCTTCGTCTCGGCGGCGTCGGGACCCTTCAGCTCCGGATACATCAGCCGGCGGAAGAGCTTCTGGATCTCCGGCGTGAAGATGTCGCCGTGACGCGCGTTCACGCGCCCCTCCTGAATCCGCTTCGCGAGTGCCGTCTGCGCTTCTGTGATCTTCGCCGGGTCGTTCGTTTCCTTCAGCTTCGGCGCCCCATCGTCGACCTTCTTGCGCAGATCCAGATAGTCATCGATGCGCCGCTGAAAGTCCTGCAGCGTGGCCGCGTCGGCGTTGACTCTCTGCTGCTGCCCGGCGTCAGCCGCTGGCCGTGTGCTACAGCTGAGGCTGAAGGCCAGCACGCCTAGCGCGACAATACTCGTCATCTTCATCTTCATCACGGAATCCTGACTTCATGATCCGTACCGCTGGCCGGGCAAGCTCGTCTGGAAGATGAATCACACGGGCCGGAAGGTATGCTATCCGAGTGACGTCCGCGACCGCCCGGCGAGCGCTCCTGACGCTGTTCGCAGCGGGAGCGTTCGGGACCGGCGTCGAGCTGGTACTGCTCGAACACTACGAGAACCCGTGGCAGTGGGTCCCGGTCGCGCTGGCGCTCGCGAGTCCAGTCGTGGCGGGATGGTACGCGCTGAGCCCTGAGACGACCGCCCGCCGCGCGTTTCAGGCTACGATGATCCTCTTCGTGTTCACCGGGCCCGTCGGCCTCCTGAGCATCACCGAGGTGACCGCGATCCTGAAGCAGCAGTCGCTCACACAGGAGCAGATCACCGAGGTCTACCGGACGGTCTTCCTCCCCATCAACCTGAACACGGCCACCGACGACGAGATCCTCAGCATCCCTGGCATCGGGAAGCGGATGCTCCACGAGTTCAAGGAGTACCGTCCGTACAAAGCGATCAAGCAGTTCCGCCGCGAAATCGGAAAGTACGTCGATAAGCAGGAAGTCGCGAGGTTGGAGAAGTACGTCACCTTGAGCTGATTGCCTGTCGAGCGCCGATCGGTCCAGCGCGGCTCAGTCTCCCGCCACGGACCCGTATCGCGCCCGGGCGCGCTCGATGTCGGAGACAATTGCCCGGGCCAGCGTCGGCGGCGCCATCACCCGCGCGAACGGCCCGAACCCCAGGATCCATCGTCTCAACGCCCAGTCGTCGCACACGTCCAGCGTCAGCTGGATCGAGCCGTCGGGCCGCTCGTCGAGCGCCTGTGACGGGTGCCAGAGGCGTTCCGCCACGTAGCGGGCGACTGGCGGCGTGAACTCGATCTCGATCCGCTCGGGCGTTCCCTGGTTCATGCCGAGCGAGTGCTGGAACACCTCGTCTGCCAGCGCTTCGTTCGGTTCGAACGTCTCTTCGAGCAGCGATAGCGCTTCAATCCGCTCCACGGCGAACGTCCGCAATCCTTTGTACTCAGGCACGAGCGCGATCAGGTACAGGCCACCGCCGGCATATACGAGGCGGTACGGCTCGACGAGGTACTCTTTCGTGCGGCCGCTCGAGAACGAGTGGTAGCGCATCGACGCGCGGCGGCGCGAGAGCGTTCCCTCGATCAGGCGCGCAATCGCCTCGCGCTCGCGGCCGGCCTGCGGCCGCCGCCGCGGCTCCGCCTTCGCCTGCAGGACGTTCGGCAGCCGGTCGAGGAACTGCCGCATCTTCGGCGAGAGCGCCCGCTCGAACTTCGCGAACGCCGCGGCGAGGTCATCCCGGAACGGCGTGCCCGCCAGGACGTCAAGGAGCGTGCGGCTGAAGTACAGCGCGCACAGCTCCGAGAGCGTGAAGCCCGTGTCGGCGAGCGCCTTGAACGGCCGCGTGTCGATCCGCCAGTGGCGCTTCCCGTCCTCGACCTCGTCGAAAAGCGGGAACCCGGCCGCCTGCAGCGCCTCGAGGTCGCGGCGGATCGTGCGGGTGGTGACGCCGTGCGACTCGGCGAGGCCGTCGATCGTCGCGCGCCGCGACGCTTCGATCGCGCGCAGGATGTTCCACTGCCGGATGACTTCGGCGTTGCGGGGCATGAGAACGGGCGGACTCTAGCATGGCAAGGCCGAATGCCATTGATCGTACCGCTGCAAACCTAACCGCCGTGAGTCTCGTCTAAGCAAGAGTTCATGAGGGCAGCCGCTTCGCTCTGTGTCGTGACGATTTGGGTGACGGTTGCCGGGCCCGCCTGGGCGGCCGACTCCGCATCGGCACGCCGCGGGCGTCCTGCCGACACTGTCAAAACCCTGGCGGTGGTCGAAGCAGTCGCCGTCAGCGAGGCGAGCGCCCTCAAGCTCGACGGTGAGCTGACCGACGAGGTTTGGGACCGCGCGCCGAAGATAGAGGGCTTTCTGCAGCGGGAGCCGAAGGAAGGGGCCGCACCGACCTATCCGACCGAGGCGCGGGTCGCCTACGACGCCGCAAACATTTACGTCGCCGTGACCGCGCACGATCCGGAGCCGGCCAAGATCGTCGGCCACCTCACGCGCCGCGACAGCGGATCCCCGTCGGACTGGATCCGTGTCCTCATCGACTCGTACTTCGACAAGCGCACCGCGTACGAGTTTTCAGTCAACCCGGCCGGCGTGAAGCAGGACAAGTACTACTTCAATGACGGCAACGGCGAGGATCAGAGCTGGGACGCCGTCTGGGACGTCGTCGTGTCGCGCGACGCCGCGGGCTGGCGCGCCGAGTTCCGCATTCCGCTCTCGCAGCTCCGGTTCCCCGCGGCCGACCGGCCGACCTTCGGCCTCGCCTTCGCGCGGGAGATCGGCCGGCTGAACGAAACCTCGACCTGGCCGCTCATCGCCAAGAGCACCAGCGGCATCGTCTCGCAGTTCGGCGAGCTGCGCGGCCTGCAGCTCGCGCGCTCGCCGAAGCGGCTCGAGCTGGCCCCGTACACCGTCGCCGACGTCAAGACCGAGCCGGACACCGACAACCCGCTGGTGAAGAGTCCCAATCCTGGCGCGGAAGTCGGCCTCGACATGAAGTATGCGATCACGCCGGCGCTGACGCTCACCGCGACCGTCAACCCTGATTTCGGGCAGGTCGAGGCGGACCCGGCGGTCGTCAACCTGAGCGCGTTCGAGACCTTCTTCAACGAGCGCCGGCCGTTCTTCGTCGAGGGCTCGGGTATGTTCGCCTTTGACATGGAAGGCCTGTTCTACTCGCGGCGGATTGGGCGTCGGCCGCAGCTCGATCCCGAGACGCCGGACGAGGCGTTCGTCGCGTCTCCGGCCAACACGACGATCTTCGGCGCGACGAAAGTGACCGGCCGCGCGGGCGGCTTCTCGCTCGGCATCCTCAACGCGCTGACGGCGGAGGAAGAGGCGCAGATCGCGATCGGGCCGCTCAGGTCGACGGCGCCGATCGAGCCGTTCGCCAGCTACACCGTCGGCCGCGCGCGCAAAGAGTTCAAGAATCAGTCGAACGTCGGCTTCATGATGACGGCGACCAACCGCAACCTCGGCGACGACCTGAGCCCGATGCGCCTCCTCGCGAATGCCGCCTACACAGGAGGCGTCGACTGGGACTGGCGGCTGCGGAAGAACCGGTACAGCGTGACCGGACACCTGGTCGGAAGCACCATTCGCGGCACCCCGGCGGCGATCGCGCGGCTGCAGGAGAACAACGTCCACAGCTACCAGCGTCCGGACGCGCACCGCGTCCGGTTCGATCCCGCACTGACGACGCTGACGGGTCAGGCGGGCGGGCTGAATCTCAGCAAGATCTCGGGCGAGCGCATCCGCTTTACGACGTTTGTCAACTTCAAGTCTCCTGGCTTCGACAGCAACGACCTCGGCTTCATGCGCCGGGCCGACGAGATCTTCCAGGTCAACTGGATCCAGTGGCGGCACGACAAGCCCGGCAAGTACATCCGGAGCTTCCGCTTCAACATCAATCAGTGGGGCGCCTGGAACTTCGACGGCGACCGCCTCTACCGCGGCGGGAACGTCAACGCCCACTGGACGTTCAAAAACAACTGGGGCACCGGCGGCGGCATCAACAGGGAGACACGGGGCTTCGACGACCGTGCGACGCGCGGAGGCCCTGGAGCCGTCCGGGACGGCAACTGGACCTTCTGGGGCTATGTCGACACCGACAACCGCAAGCCGATCTCTCTCAACGTGTTCACGGGCGGCGGGACGTCGGAGTTCGGCCCGCACTTCTTCGATTTCGACCCGTCGATCACCTTCCGCCCAACGTCCGCGCTGTCGGTGAGCGGCGGGATCCGCGTCGGCATATCCGATCGCGACGCGCAGTGGGTGGAGAACGTCGACGGCGACGACGGGCGGGCGCATTATGTGTTTGCGCGGCTCGATCAGCAGACCGTCGCGCTGACGACGCGCGTCAATTACACGATGACGCCGAACCTGTCGCTCCAGGTGTACGCGGAGCCGTTCGTCTCAGCCGGCGAGTACACGGATTACAAGGAGCTCGTCAACGGCCGCGCCAAGGACTGGCGCGACCGCTACGCGCCCTACGCGTACGCCGGCGACGCGGACTTCAACTACCGCTCGTTCCGCACGACGAACGTGCTCCGCTGGGAGTACAAGCCCGGCTCCGCGCTCTTCGTCGTCTGGCAGCAGGGACGCGAGGAAAGCCAGTCGTACGGGGACCTCCGCCTCAGCCGCGACTTCGGCGGCATGTTCGGCATCCCCGCCTCGAACGTCTTCCTCGTGAAGTTGTCTTACTGGCTCAATTACTAGGACGGGACGTCAGTCCTTCGTCCCTGGTCCCTGGTCCTTAGTCAGGTGCCCAGTGCACCCGCCAAGGACCAAGGACCAGGGACCAAGGACCAAGGACCAAGGACCAAGGACTAGCTGTGCGCGGTCTGCCGCTCCTTCGGGTCGATCGCCATCAGATCTGCGTGCGCGGCGACGTGGGCCGCGACGATCGCCTCGGCCTTCGCCATCGCGTCGGCGTCGCCGTTGCGGTAGATGTCGTTGGCCGGGATCAGATCCTTCTGGTTGGACGGCGTGGAGTCGTGGCTGTCGTAGATGGCCGTGACCGGACATGCCGGTACGCACGCGCCGCAGTCGATGCACTCCTCCGGATGGATGTACAGCATCGTCGCCGCCTCGAACTCGGGCTCGTCCTTCTTGGGATGGATGCAGTCCACGGGGCAGACGTCGACGCAGGCGGTGTCCTTCGTGCCGATGCACGGGTCGGTGATCACGAATGGCATGAGCGTTCCCTCAGGCAGGCGGCGCCCGTGGGCGGGCCCGCGATGGCCTTGATCCTAGCGTGGAACCGGTCTCGAGACCAGCGGGAACCCGGCTAGTAGAGCACCTGCTCCAGAAAGAGTCCGGACGCCGGAGCGGTCAGCCGCGCCGGCGTTCCGGATGCCTCGCTCAACATCTTCCGGATCTCGGCAGCCGTCAGCGCGCCGCGGCCCGCTTCGACGAGCACCCCGACGATCCGGCGGACCATCTTCCACAGGAAGTGCGAGCCGTCAATCCTGATCAGGATGAGGTCGTCTCGCTCGCTGATCTCGATCCGTTCCACCTGCACCTTCGTCGACTTCTCCTCGGGCTCGTCGTCGGTGAACGACCGGAAGTCCTGCAGGCCGGTGAAAAGCGCCGCCGCCTCGCGCATGCGCGCGAGGTCGAGGTCGTCGCGCACCCACCAGACGAACGGCTTGTGGAACGCGGTCCGGCGCTTCGCAATCTGATAGAGGTAGCGGCGTCCGGTCGCGTCGTGCCGCGCGTGGAAGCGGTGGCTGACCGTCTCGACGGCGAGGATGTTGATGTCGGCGGGCAGCTCGTCGTTGACGCGCCGGCGGAGCGTCTCGGGCGGCAGGGTAGTGGCGACGTCGAGGTGGGCAACCTGCGCGATCGCGTGCACGCCGGCGTCGGTCCGTCCCGACCCGTACACCTCGAGCTTCTTTGCCTTCGTCACCTCGCGAATCGCGCGCTCCAGCTCGCCGGCCACCGTGCGCGCGTTCTTCTGGATCTGCCAGCCGCTGTAACGAGTCCCGGCATACTCGAGGACGAGCTTGAATCGAGCCATAGCCCGAGAGAATCCGTCAAAGGAGGTTTCCAGGTCAAAAAGTCGTCTCTCCGGAGCGAGCGTCCAAGGAGGCGACCCATGAGCTCAAACCATGCCCTCGAAGAT
>JBOGJB010000115.1:0-4021 GCA_050745085.1 Vicinamibacterales bacterium | reverse complement strand
CGCCGCCGGCGTACCAGCCGAAGGACGTCGCGCTCTGGTCATCGTCGAGGCCGGACGCGCGGCTCCACATCAGCTCGGTCCGCGCGAGCAGGCGGCGGTAGATCGCCCGCCGCAGCGGCCGCCAGCGAAAGGTCGCGTCCACACCGATGAGCCGCGTCCTCGCCTCCTCGCCCAGCTCGTTCCCCCCCCACGCGAACGATGTCCCGAGGTCGACGTTCGCCGACTCGCTGACATCGCGGTAGCCGCGCAGCCGGCCGACATACGTCAGATCGTCACGCCCGAAGCTCGTGAACACCGCCGAGTCGCCGCGATACACCTCGCCCGTCGCTTCGAGGAAGAACCACGGGTTGAGGAGCAGGCGCGAGACGGAGAAGCCAGCGTCGGCGATCCCCTCCTCTCCCCCGAGCAGGTTCGTCTGCATGAGCGCCTGATCGGGCCAGATGCGTTGGTGCGCGTGGAACGTGTTCTCCTTGCCGAACTGCGCCTTCAGCTTCCCGACCTTCGCGAGAAGCGCGCCCGGCAGCGTGGGGAACGTGATGTACCCCTCCTCGATCTCCACTCCCTCGGATCCGAACGCGAGAAAGAAGTCCGCCCGCGCGTACGGGTCGACGATGGCCTGGAACGCCGCCTCCGCCTCATCGAGTGCGAGCGCCGGCCGTTCGTCAGTCTCGTTCTTCCCGGCCACGCCGATGAAGTTGCCGATGACCGCGATATCCGGGTTGAAGATCTTCGACAGCGCGGCCGTGGAGCCGTAGACCGGCAGCTGACCGGTGGGCCCGCCGGCTCCCGCGGCGCCGGCCGGGACTTGCGCTTCCGTTGGCGGCGCGGTCGGTGGTGGCGCGGGAGCGCTGGGAGTGGGCTGCTGCGCAGGCAGGGTCGGGACCGTTCCGGCCTGCGGCGCGCCCTTCTCGATCGTGGCGATTTTCGCCTCGATCGCCGCCATGCGCGCGCCGTACTCGCCCCGCATCGCGTCGAACTCCTGGCGCAGCTTGGCGAGCTCCGCCTTGAGGGCTTCGGTGTCGGCCGAAGCCGAAGGCGTTTGAGCGGCCGCCGGCGTCGCGGCCAGCCCGACCGCCAGGATGAGTACGGCAGCGCGTGTCATGCTAACCTCCCATGAATTCCCGTCAGAAGAATCGCACCGAGTACGCAACCCTAATGCCGCGGCCCATCTCCGGCGCCAGATCCTTGATGAGCGACGTGTGGAGCCGGTAGGTCGTGTCGAACAGGTTGTAGGCTTTCACCGCCACGACGTGCGTCATATGCCCAGTCGACGCGAGCCAGGTCGCACCGATATTGAAAACCGCGGACCCCGCCGTTGGCGTCTCTTCACGGAACACTCGATCCTGATCGGCCATCCAGACAAGCTCGGGGCGGAAGGTAATCTGCCGCCACGGGACCTCCAGGTCCACGCTGCCGTGGAACGCCGGGATGCGCGGGAGCGCCTCGTCGGTGTCGGTCAGCGTCGCCCGCACGTAGCCCAGGCCAACGTTGAGATGCGAGCCGCCGCCTAGTTCGAACCCGGCGTCTCCGTCGAAGCCGAAGAAGCGGCTGTCGGCTTGCAAGAAGGGCGCTTCACGCAGCCCGTCGACGATTTCTCCCGTGAAGTCCAGGAATACGAAGTTGGCAATGCTGTAGACGAACGCGCTCACCTCGCCGTGCACGCGGCCGGTCCGGCGCCGCAGGGCGACGTCCACCCCGATCGACGATTCCATTTCGAGATCGGGATTGCCGATCTCGAACGCCAGGTTCCCGATGTGCGGTCCGAAGTTGAACAGCTCTTCGAGCGCGGGAGCCCGGGCAGAGCGGGTCAGGTTGACGATAAATGCGCCGTTTGTGCCGATGTCGGTGTGCACACCGGCGGACCCGGAGAATCCCGTGAAGCTCCGGTCGCGCACCTCGGGCGGCGTCTCCTCGCCCTCCGCTTCCGGCCGCGGATCGGGCTTGTAGCTGTTGTGCTCGAAGCGCCCGCCGATCTGCAGGCGCCACCGGCCGAAGTTCAGCTCTTCGTACGCGAATGCGGCGATTGCGTCCTGCGTGGTCGGCGGGGCGAGCGCTTCGGCCCCGGTCGAAACGTAATCGCGCGCCTGCCCCCAGATGCCGAAGCGCCCAGAGAGCCGTCCCCGAACCGCCTGCTCCGCTTCGGCGCGATACACGAACGTCTGGTTGTCGAAGACCGTGGCGGGAATGTCTTGACCGTCCTCGACCTCCAGCTCGGTGTGCTGATAGTTGAGGTAGTTGAGCGAGGCGCGGAATCCGCGGATCGCGCCATCGAGGTTGCGGACGCCGGCGTCGAAGCGATAGTCCTGACGTGTCATGCTGATGTCCACGTCCGCGGCTTCATCCAGTGGTATGCTCGCTTCCGCCGCCTCGAACTGGCCCGCGAACGGAATGCCGTATCGTGAGTCGTCGGCCTGTGCCCCCAAGCTGAAGAATCCACGGCCGCCGTTCCAGCCGAACCCTCCCGATCCATTCACGAGGCGCGTGGCCGAGTTCTCGATCGTCCCTTCAGGCGTATCGTAGTCGCCGGTGCGCCGCGCGCTGCCGCCGGCCCACACCAGCCACGGGCCGTGCCCGACCTGCACGCTCCCCGCGCCGCCCGCCTGCGTGTTCGCCGATCCGGCATCGAAGCCGACCTGACCGAGCACGCCATTGAACGGATTCGACCGGAACGTCTCCTGCGGCGAGATCGCGTTGACGACGCCGCCGATGGCGTTGCTGCCGTACAGCAACGTGGCCGGTCCCTTGACGATCTCGACGCGCTGAAGGCCCGCCGGATCGATGGACACCCCGTGATCGCCGGACTGACTCGACAGATCGCCCGTGCGGACGCCGTCCTGCATGATCAGGACGCGATCGCCGTCGAACCCGCGGATAATCGGCCGCGCGCTCCCTGGACCAAAGGTCCGCTTCGACAGGCCGGGCAGGCTCTCGACGGCATCGGCGAGCGTTGCGCCCCTGTTCTGCGTCAGCTCGACGGAATCGAGCGTGCTGATCGCGTTGAACGCTTCGAACGTCGTCGCCTCTCCCGTCGGGTTCGCCGTCACGGTGATTTCCTCGTGGATGCCGGAGAGCGCCAGGCTGAAGTTCGCCGTGACCGCCTGGCCTTCAGGAACGGTGACCTGCTGCCGCTCGGTGGTCAGGTGCTCGCGCTGTGCGAGTACCGTGTAGATGCCTGGCGGGACATTCGTGATTTCGTACTGCCCGGTTTCGTCGGTGGCAACGGTTCGCCGCAGCTCAGTGACGAGAACGGTGGCGCCGTGGACCGGATCGTTGTTCTGGGCGAGCGAGACGGTGCCGCGGATGCTGCCCGCGCCGGTTTGGGCCGCGGGCTGCGGCGACGTCAGCGTCGCCACCACCAGAAGAAAAATGACTGACATAGACCCCCTTTACGCGCGGATGGATCCCACCCTCAGACAGGATCAGAGCCGCGATTCCTTACCGAGTCCGGCTGAAGCCGGACGCTACGTGTGTTTTGGAGAGGGTCTACGCGGGAGGAGCGCGTCCGGCGCGGGGCGCAAGCGACAGGCGCGCGGGCGAGCCGACGACCTCGAATCGGAGCGCGCCGGCATCCCGCAGGTCGACGGCCACGAGGCCGGCGGCGCCATGCGCCCCCGGGGCCGTCACGCTGACGAGGCAGGTGGTGCAATGCGTGGGCGATTTGACGTGGCACGCGAGGTCGTGGTGGAACGCGGGCGCGGCCAGCAGCACCAGCGCGTACAAACCCGTAGCCGCGAGCGTTGCGCGAGCGAGGTGCGCGCGACGAGACCGAGGTGCGGCCGCCGTCATCCAGCTCTGATTATACCGGCGCGGGCGCCTTTCGGCATCCGTCGGCGGCCGATCGACGTCGGGCGAGACAGGCTGGTCAGCCCCGAAAACCGCTTGACCGGCCCGCGCGGCAGGCGGAGGATAGGCCCGAGTTCCGCGGTTTTCTTGCACTGGAGGTCGTGAATGTCCCACCGACAGCTCGTCACCTCGTTCGTCACCCTCCTCGCGTTCCTCTTCGCAGCCAGCGCCCTTGCAC
>JBOGJB010000114.1:0-2427 GCA_050745085.1 Vicinamibacterales bacterium | reverse complement strand
GGCTACCGAAGGCCATCACGATCTGTCCCGGCTTGAGCAGGTCCGAATCACCCAGCGGAAGCGTCGGCAGGTTGCGTCCCTCAATCTTCAGAACCGCGAGGTCGGTCTCGCGATCCACCGCGACGATCTGAGCGCCGACGATCCGTCCGCGGCGCTTGAGGATCGACTTCGCGGGCGCGTCCAGGCCGCCGGCGGACGCGAGCTCGACCTGCACGCGGATCGCCCCCTCGACGACGTGGGCGTTGGTGACGATATAGCCGTCGGGATCGAGGACGACGCCGGAACCGGTCGTCCGCTCGGTCGTGACGAGGTTCGTGGGCTCCCCTTCGTCGGCCGACGGCGACGCATAGGCGGTCGCGAAGATCTGGACGACCGCCGGGCTGACCTTGTCGACCAGCCGCTCGAAGGCGGCGCTGAGGTCGGGCAGTGACGGGCCTGGCTTCGCGGCGGGCTGTGCGCCTGTTGTGGACGGCGCCGCCAGCAAGGCCACGATCAGAGCGGCGTGATAGCAACGATTCAAGGTGGATGAGCTCATACCGTGGTGGTGACGATTGCCGGAAGTCTGACCGTGAAGATCGCGCCCTTCCGGTCGAGCCGGTTCGCCGCCGTCACCGTGCCGTTGTGTAGCTCGACGATGCGTTGAACGATGGAGAGCCCCAGGCCGAGCCCGGCATGCTCGCGCGTCGTCGAGGCATCCGACTGTCGGAACGGTTCGAACACGTGCGGCAGAAAGTGCGGATCGATGCCCGGCCCCTCGTCGGTGAGCGTCACATCGATCCAGCCGCCGAGGCGGGTTGCGTGCAACCGAACCAGACCCTGAGGAGGCGAGAACTTGACCGCGTTGTCGAGTAGATTCATCAGGACCTGACGCAGACGCGCCTCGTCGCCCGAGACGATTTCGACACCCGACTCCACCTCGACATCCAGCCGCAAGGCCTTGAGCGCCGCCGCGGGCCGGACGGCGTCGATCGCCGACTCGGCGAGCTCCTTGATCGACACCGGCGCCAGGCTTATCGGGAACCGGCCCGACGCGATGCGCGAGACGTCGAGGATATCGGACACCAGCCGCTCCTGCGCGAGGGCGTTCCGGTGGATCGTCTCGATCGCCCGGTCCCTCGACTGATCGTCGATCACTCCCTGCCGCAGCATGTGGGCCCATCCGAGGATCGCGTTGAGCGGCGTGCGCAGCTCGTGCGACAGCGACGCGAGGAACGCGTCCTTGGATCGGCTGGCTTCCTCGGCCTCGCTGCGCGCCGCCTGCTCGTGAATGAGCTGAGCCCGCGCCTCTTCCGCCTGCTTGCGCTCGGAAACGTCCTGACCGATGCCCGTCATGCGCACCGGCGTGCCGTCGGCATCGCATAGCACGCAGCCCCGCGCGTACAGGGTCCGCGTCGATCCGTCCGGCCGGACGATGCGGTGCTCGAACGAAAACGGCTCGCGCCGCTCCAGCGCGGTTCGGACGTTCCGGTCGACGGCGTCCCGATCGTGGGGATGCACGAGCCCGAGAAACCCCTCATAGCTCGCCCCGAAGATGGTCGGCGACACGCCGTAGATGCGAAACAACTCTTCAGACCACCACACGTCGTTTGCGGCGATATTCCATTCCCAGCTGCCGACGTGCGCCACCTCCTGCGCCTCGGCGAGACGCGCATGGGCTCGTCGCGCTTCTTCGGTGCCTGAGCGTACACGCTGCTCGAGCACCTCATTGAACTGTCGAGCCTCGGCGTCGCGCGCGCGGCGCGCGGCCACCTCGGCGGAGGCCGCGATCATGGTGACGGTAAGGACGCCGGTGAATCCCTGGAGGAGCGGCAGCGCGAACTGCGGGGCGTACGCCCCGAAGGGACCGAGGCGGTGCACGGTTCCCCAGACGGCCAGTGCCGAGAGCAGCGCGCATCCGACAGCCGTCTCACGCGGCCCGAAACGGAACGCGGCCCACACCAGGACCGGAATGGAGAAGAACTCAATCGGCAGCCTGGCGCGAGCGACCGGCGGGTACGCGAAGACGGCAAGGCCGACCAACACGACCGCCAGAAGCAGCAGGGCCAGCTCCATCGCCCGGGAGGCCGACAGGCGGTCGCCCGCCGGCTTCGCCCAGAGCAGAATCAAGGGAACCACCAGAATCGCGCCCGTCACATCGCCCAACCACCAGGTGATCCAGACCGTGCCCGGATCGCTCGACCCGATGAGGTCGCTCAGGGCCAGGCTGGCGACACCGACGGTGGCGGAGATTGTCCCAGCCAGTGCGGCGAACCCGGCGAGCTTGAAGAGGCCCTGCGCCGTCAGGACGGCGGAAGCCCCGCCGTACCGCTGCACCAGCCAGGCCCCGGCGAGCGCTTCGACGGTATTGCCCGCGGCGATGCCGGCAGAGGCCGCGAGCGACCCCGACGTCGTGGCATTGACCAGGAAGGCGCCGGCGGCCACCGCCGG
>JBOGJB010000113.1:0-6442 GCA_050745085.1 Vicinamibacterales bacterium | reverse complement strand
CTCATGGCCTCGGGCCCGCCGACATCGATGTGTACGCCGTCGCCGCCGGGCCTGGATCCTTCACGGGGCTGCGGGTCGGTATCGCGTGCATTCAGGGGCTCGCCCTCGCCAACGGCCGCCGCGTAGTGGCCGTTTCGGCGCTCGACGCGCTCGCGCATGCCGCACGGCCGGCGGCTGCCGACAGCCTCGTCGCGACATGGATCGACGCGCAGCGCGGCGAGGTCTTCGCGGCGCTTTACAGCGGCCAGACAGTCGTCGAGGCGCCGTCGGTGGCGACACCGGCGCGCACGATCGACTTATGGCGCGCGCGCCTCGCCGATCGGCCACTGGTCGCGATCGGCGACGGTGCCGCGCGCTACGCGGCTCTGCTCGGCGAGGCGCTCGGGGTTCGTCTCCGTCTGTCCGATCCCGCCGCGCCGCTGCTCGCGCGTTCCATCGCCGAGCTGGCGCACCGCGAGGTGGCTGCCGGCCGTACGATCGCGCCGCATGCGATCGTTCCGATCTACCTCCGGCGGCCCGACGCGGAGTTGGCACGCGATGTTCATCGTTGACCGCCTCGATCCCGATCGCGACCTCGATGCGGTGATGGCGATCGAGGAGGATTCGTTCACGAACCCGTGGACGCGTCAGATGTTCGAGTGGGACGTACGGAACACGGAGGTCACCCGCGTGTACGTCGCGCGGACGAGCGAAGCAACCGTCGCGGCCTTCTGCTCTTGCTGGCTCGTGTTCGACGAGCTGCACATCCACAGCCTGGCGGTGCGGCGCGATCTCCGCCGGCAGGGGTTGGCGAGCGCGCTCCTTCGCGGGGTGCTGGCGGACGCCTCTCGGCTTGGGGCAAAGCGGGCCACGCTGGAGGTGCGCCGATCGAACGAGCCTGCGTTGAGACTGTACGAAAAGGTAGGGTTCACGGTCTCGGGCACTCGACCGAACTACTATTCGCAGCCGGACGAGGATGCCGTGATTCTCTGGCTCGACCGCTTGCCGGATCCAGACGCTTGAAGGGGCAGAGGGGTTATGCTAGGGTTCGTTTATGACCGCTCGCATCGGTCAGCCCTCGCAGGTTCTCATCTTACCCACCCGGTCAGGTCCCCCTAAAAAGGAGGCTGCGAATGCCCGCTGATTCTTCCCAGCTCCGGAACCGGCTCCTCAGCAACGATCAGGAGTTCCGCGAGCTCGCCGCGCAGCACCACGACCTCGACGAGCGTCTGCACTCCCTCTCCAGCAAGCCTTACCTTTCGAATTCCGAGCAGGTCGAGGAAACCCAAATCAAAAAGCGCAAGCTGCACTTGAAGGATCGGATGGAGGACATCCTCCGCAGGCACCGCACCGCCTCGCTCTAGCCGAGTGAGCATCGACCGCGCCGGGCTGCCGTTCATCCTCGCGGCGTTAGCGCCCGGCGCTGTCCTCGTCCTCGTCGGCCGACCCTTGTGGGGCGCGCCGCTTCTTCTGCTCGCTGCCTTCTTCGCGTTCTTCTTCCGCGATCCCCAGCGGCGGACGCCGCAGGGCAGGGCACTCGTGATCGCGCCGGCGGACGGCCGGGTGATGGCGGCGGGTCCCGCCACGAGCGCGCCGACGCCCGGACAATGGCTGCAGGTGACGATCTTCCTGTCCCCGATGGACGTGCACATCAACCGCGTCCCTGCCCGGGGCCGCGTGACGCGCGTCGAGTACCACCCCGGGGCGTTCCTGCCGGCATACAAGCCGGAGTCGTCTGAAAACGAGCGGACGGAGATCTGGGTCGATCACGACGGGCAGCCAGTCGTGTTCCGGCAGGTCGTCGGCCTCCTCGCGCGGCGGGTGGTCTGCCGGCTGGAGCCCGGCCAGCAGGTGGAGGCCGGTCAGCGCTTCGGCCTGATGAAGTTCGGATCAAGAATGGACGTGTTCCTCCCCGGGCACGCGCGGCTGCGCGTCCGCGCGGGCGAGCGCGTGCGCGGGGGAGAAACGGTGATCGCAGAGCTGTGAACGTCCTCACCCCGTTTCGCCGGCGCTCCGGAGACCAGCTGCGGTTCCGCCGCGGCATGTACTTGCTGCCGACGCTGTTCACGCTCGGCAACATGTTCTGCGGCTACGCCTCGGTCGTGCACGCCATGCGCCGCGACTTCGAGACGGCGGCGATGCTGATCGGCGTCGCGATGGTGCTCGACACGCTCGACGGCTTCATCGCGCGGCTCACGAACTCGGCCACCGCCTTCGGCCTCGAGTTCGACTCGCTGGCCGACGTCATCTCGTTCGGCCTGGCGCCGGCGATCCTGGCGTTCTCCTGGGGACTCTGGCCGCTCAAACGACTCGGCTGGGCTGCGGGATTCCTGTATGTGACCGCGGCGGCGATGCGGCTCGCGCGGTTCAACATTCAGAGCACGGCCGCCGCCGACAAGCGGTACTTCGTGGGGATGCCGAGCCCCGCCGCCGCCGGCGTGACCGCTTCAACCGTCTATCTCTATCCCTGGGGGCTGAGCGACTATCGCTCGGCCTTGGCGGCACTGGCCATCGTCCTTCTTCCGGGGCTGTTGATGGTCAGCACGATTCGCTTCCGCAGCGTCAAGGCGATCGACGTTGGGTGGCGCCGGTCGTACCTTGCGCTCCTCCTCGGCGCGGCGGTCCTCGCGCTCATCGCGACGGAGCCGCGCGTCGCGCTCGTCGTCCTCGCGTACTCCTATCTCGCGTCAGCGTTCATCGGCCTGGCGTGGTCGCGCCTGCGCCGCCGGCCCACCGATCACCGCGGGTCGTAGTCCACCCCGGATCAACCCGGATCACGTACGACGGATCAAGGCAGATAAGGCGTCGCCAGCGGGAGCCTGATCGTCACCGTGGTCCCACGGCCTTTGTCGCTCTCGACCGTGATGGATCCGCGGCTCAATTCGACGTTGCGACGTGCGATGCTCAAGCCGAGGCCGGTGCCCGTCGCTTTGGTCGAGAAGTACGGCTCGAACGCACGCGCCAGCGCTTCGCGGTCCATGCCGACGCCCGTATCCTGAACCTGCAGCGACACCCAGGAATCTTGGGCGGACCCGGCGATCGAGAGGCGGCCCGACCCCGGCATCGCGTGCAGCGCGTTCTCGATGACGTTGGTGAGCGCGCGGGCGACCAGCGTGCGATCGACGTGCACCGGCGGGAGCGCCCGGGAGACCGTGACGTCAATCACGATCCGCGAGCCGAGACCGATCCGGTACGGCCGCACCACTTCCTCGACGAGATCAGAGGCGGAGACCGCCGCCGGCCGCGCCGTCGGGGCCGAAGCGAAGCTGGAGAACTCGGAGGCAATCTGCCGCAGGAGCCCGACCTGGCCCAGGATCGAATCCACGCACTCCTCGAGGACCGGTGAGAGCGGCTCGCCCCGGTCGGCGTGCACCCGCCGGAGATGATCCGCCGAGAGCTGGATCGGCGTGAGCGGGTTCTTGATCTCGTGCGCGACCTGGCGCGCCATCTCGGCCCAGGCCTCGAGCCGGTGCGTGCGCTCGAGCCGCGCGCGTTGCGCCTTCAGCTCCGCCGCCATCCGGTTGAACGCGTCGACGAGCCGCCGGAATTCGTCCGCCGACCTGACGGCAATGCGCGCGTCGAAGTCCCCGCGCGCGATCCGCCGCGTCGCGCGCGTGAGTCGCTTGACCGGATCGCCAATCCGTTCCGCCATCGACAACCCGATCGCCGCTCCCAGCAGGACGAAGACGAGCGCGGCGAGGTGCACGCCGCGGTCGAGCTCGGCGATCTCGCGTTCGATCTCCTGTTGCCGCGGCGCCAGCGGCACCGTCAGGATGGCGTCGGACAGCCCGGCGCGCACCGGCGTGGCGGCAAGCACGTAGGGGAACTCGCCGATCGCGTCCTGCCCCACGAAGCTCGGCCGGCGCTCGAGGACGATCGCCCGATAGACCGCGTCCGGCGTCCGCGTGGAGAGCAGCCCCGATGCGAACAGATCGCGCTCGGAGGTCGCGAGCAGCCGTGAGCCGCCGAAGATGTTGACGTCCTGGTCGATTACCTGGCTGATCAACACCATGGCGTCGTCGGTGATCGGCACGGGCGCTTGCGATCCGCGGCGCTGGAGCGCGAGCGACTCTTCGATGACGCGCTGGGCGATCGTCGCCGTGCTCGTGGCCTCCCGTTCCACGTTCGCGCGGAGCTGTCCCGCGAAGTACTGGCGGATGACGAGCGCGAGCGTCAGGCCCGGCACGACCGACGCGGCCACGAAGGCCAGGAACAGCTTGCGGGTGAAGCTCGCGCGGATCTCGCGCAGAAGCGCGCGTCCGCCGCGCGGCCGCTCGCGCGTGACGCGGTTGAACAGCGCCGTCAGCGCGACTCCTGCGACATACGCCAGCGCGGCCAGCGTTGTCAGCTCCGCCAGGTGGACGAAGCCGTCGAACAGGCCGAGCGCCGGGTACCCGATTGCGTAGATGCCGGCGCGGTCGTTCGCCAGGTACACGTGCGACCGCTGTTCGCCGTTGCTGAGCGTCGTCCAGAAAGGTTGACGCGTCGAGTAGATCCGTCGGAACAGCGTCTCGTCGATCGGCCACGCGGCGCTCGACGCGTAGATCGGCATCAGCCCCCACCCGTAGATGACGAGGTTGATGTCGCGGGACGCGGCGGCGCCACTCGCCGCGGCGCGGAATACCTCGAAATAGGGGCTCGGCGACGAGATGAAGGGCAGGGCTCTGTAGTCGAGCATCACGTGGAGGACGATCCGTCCCGAGACGGCGCCGACGACGCACACGCCGCGCTCTGCGTGCAGCATCCGGCGCTCTTCGGAGCCGAACGGCGCCGCCTCACCGAAGACTTCCCACGTGCAGCCCGCCTTGGCAGAGCTGTAGGTCTGGGCGACCGGCGCGTACTCGGGGAAGTTCAGCGCGAACCGGCTCACCAGCAAACCGTCCGGATCGTACAGCTCCACAGCTGAGGTCAGGCGCGCCTCCGCGAGCGCGGTTTGACTCCAGATGCGGAACGCGGGGGCGGGATCGGGGATCGGCTGGGGCGACGCCGCCTGGGAGGGGATCAAATCGGCGAGCGCCGGCACCGCATCGATCTGGGCGAGGGCGCGGTCGAGCCGCGCCTGCAGCTCCTGCGGGTGCGCCAGCGCCTGCGGCGCATACCGCGACTCGATCAGCCTGCGCGTCGCGCGCTCCGCCGCCGCTCGGACGGAAGGGTAGACCAGCAGCGCGGGAACCAGCAGCGCGACGAACAGGGCCAGCAGGCGTGCGGCCTGCGGGGCGTGGCGGAAGCGCGAGCCCCACCGCGGAGCGTAGAACGCGGCGACCGCCGCCGCGGCGGTGCCGGCGACGATGGCGAGCGCTGGGGTGGGCCAGTTCAGCCAGCGCCCTGCTGAGGCGAGCGCGAGGGCCGGCAGCAGCCAGAGCGCGAGGGTGACCCCGGCGGCGCGCACGTCCCGTCTCGACACGCGCCACCGGCCGATCGCGAAGCCAAGGAGCGCGGCGGCCACCCACAGCGCCGCGGCCACGACCAGGATGAGCCCAATCAGCCGCGCCAGCCTGGTGGGATCCCAGGGAAAGATCGAGAAGCGCAGAATCGCCGGCGCGGTCGCCTCGAAGGTGTCGACGGCGACTCGCGCGGCGGCGAGCGAAAGCAGCGCGGCCACGGTGCCACCTGCAAGCTGGACAGCGCGAAAAACGAGGGGCGCGTCGGCCGGCGAGCGGCGCGCGCACCGCCAGTCGAGACGGGCACGCGCCGCACGATCGACGATGAGGGCCGCGAGCGCCACGAGCAGCACGCCTGACAGCAGAAGGCCTGCGGCGGGCGGGGCCGCGAGCCGCGCCAGTCCCCACGCCGCGGTCGCCAGCACGGCGACCCCCAGCGGCGCCCGAAGGGACGCGGACGACGTCCCGGCGTCCGGCCGAGGGCCACCGCGCGCGTCGAGCAGCGGACCGATCGCGCCCACGAGTGCGATCGCGAGCATGGCGAGCACGATCGACCGAATTGCGCGGCGGGAGCGGGCGAGACCCTCATCCAGATCCGCGGCGGCGACGGAGGCCTGGAGCACCGGCTCGCCGGACGGGGCGAGCAGGAGAAAGTTCAGCGGCCGCTCCGCCTCGCCGGCTCCTTCGTAGCGCGCGCGCAACGCCACCGGCGCCACCGCGGTCCGGACCTCGTACTCGTCCGCGGCAAGGCTCCGCAGCGCGCTGGCGGGAGAGATGACGAGCTCGGCCGCGACCGTCCCGAGGCGGTGACCCTCCGACGTGACCGGCGCAACCTGCACGAGTCGCAGGCCGATCGGCCCCGGCGCGACGAAGAGCGCGGCGGGACCGGCGATCCGATCGCGCGGAATCCCAGCCGCGCGGCCGCGCCACGCGCGGATCGCTCCGCTGCTGTCGTAGACCGTGACCGCGGTTCCCCCGTCGGCCGCGCCGTTGAGGATGTCGAAGAGCGCGCGGGTGTTGTCGCGCCCGCCAGGGAGGCGGCGGTCCGGATCTCGATCGCCGGCGAGCGCGCGGAGCAGATC
>JBOGJB010000112.1:0-2431 GCA_050745085.1 Vicinamibacterales bacterium | reverse complement strand
CCGCGGTTCGCCTCCACGAGCGCGCGCGCCGCGGCCCCCAGCCGCGCCCGGCGGACCGGATCGCTCAGCAGGCCGGCCAGCGCGTCTGTCAGCCCGGCCTCGGACGACACCTGCTCCGCCGCGCCGTTGTCGAGGAACGCCCGGGCGATCTCGGCGAAGTTCTGCATGTGCGGGCCGAAGACAATCGCTTTTCCGAAGACCGCAGGCTCGAGGATGTTGTGCCCGCCGGCGTCGACGAGGCTGCCGCCGACGAAGACCGCCGTAGCGATCTGGTAGAGCGTCGCCAGCTCGCCGAACGTGTCCAGGATGACCACGTCGGCGCGCGGCTCCGCGTCGACCGGCAGCTCCGTGCGCCGCGCCACGCTGAACCCTTCGCCGGACGCGAGCTCTTCCACCTCGCCGAAGCGTTCCGGCTTGCGCGGCGCGATGACGAGGAGCGCGTCCGGCCTCGAGCGCTTGACGCGGCGGAACGCCGTCAGCACGGGCCCTTCCTCCCCTTTGAGCGTGCTCGCGGCGATCACGACCGGCCGGTCTTCACGCACGCGGAAGTAGCGCAGGACCCGCTGGCGGCCCCGCCCCTCCATCGAGGCTGGCGTCTCGAGCGAATCGAACTTCAGACTGCCGGTCATGACGATCTTCGCCGGGTCGATCCCAACGTCGATCAACCGCTGCGCCGACTCGTCGCTCTGCATGCAGGCCAGATCGAGAGCGTCAAGGACGCGCCGGAAGAACGGCCGCGCGAGCCGGTAGCGCGGATACGACCGCGACGAGATGCGGCCGTTGACCAGCACCGTCCGGATCCCCCGCGCGTGCAAGGCGCGAAGCAGGTTCGGCCACAGCTCGGTCTCCATCATGATGAAGAGCCGCGGCCGGACGATGCGGAGCGTGCGCCGGACGATGAACGACAGGTCGAACGGCAGGAAGAACACCGCGTCGACGTGCTGCAGGTTGCTGCGGGCGACCTGCTGCCCCGTCATAGTCGTCGTCGACAGGAAGAGCCTGAGTCGTGGATAACGTTCGCGCAGCTCGCGGACGAGCGCGCGCGCCGTCAACACCTCGCCGACCGAGACGGCGTGAATCCAGATCGACTCGTCACCGTCCAGGTTGAGCGACACGGGCAGGACGCCGAGCCGCTGCGGCAGGCTGCCGATGTACTTCCGGTAACGCAGCGCCTGATACACGAAGTACGGCGACACCACGACGAAGAACAGGACAATCGCGAGGCTATAGAGCAGGTACATCCGTATCTGCGTTTATCTGCGTTAATCTGCGGCTCGGTTCAGAATAACGGCTGTTTGACCCTCCGGCAAGCGGCTCATACAATGATGTGTTTTTCCGCGTCTCAGCACGGATCTTTTCCGTCGCGCGCCGGAGGACTTCGCAGATGGCCGTCAAAGTGGGCATCAATGGCTTCGGCCGCATCGGGCGCAACATCATGCGCGCGGCCCTGGGGCAGAAGGACATCGACTTCGTCGCCGTCAACGACCTGACGAACGCCGCCACCCTCGCGCATCTGCTCAAGTACGACTCGATCCTCGGCAACCTGAAGGCAGACATCGAAGCGAAGGGGGACGCGATCTCGGTCGACGGCGACGAGTTCAAGGTCCTCTCGGTCAAGGATCCGGCCCAGCTGCCGTGGAAGGATCTCGGCGTCGACATCGTGTTCGAGTCGACCGGTCTCTTCACCAACCGTGACGCCGCCGGCAAGCACCTCGCGGCCGGCGCGAAGCGGGTCATCATCACCGCGCCCGCCAAGGGACCGGACGTGACGCTCGTCCTCGGCGTGAACGCAGACACTTACGACCCGGCGAAGCACCAGATCATCTCCAACGCGTCCTGCACGACCAACTGCCTCGCCCCGGTCGCGAAGGTCCTCCACGAGACGTCCGGGATCAAGAAGGGATGGATGACGACCATCCACGCCTACACGAACGATCAGCAGCTCCTCGACCTTCCGCACAAAGACCTGCGGCGCGCGCGGGCGGCGGCGATCTCGATGATCCCGACGACGACCGGGGCCGCCGCCGCGGTCGGCGAGGTCCTGCCCCAGCTGAAGGGCCGGCTCGACGGCATGGCGATGCGCGTCCCGGTCCCCAACGTGTCGGTGGTGGACCTCGTGGCGATCGTCGAGAAGAGGACAACTCCCGAGGACATCAACGCGGCGTTCACGAAAGCCGCGGGCGGCGCGCTCAAGGGCATCCTCCAGGTGTCGAGCGAGGAGCTCGTGTCGATCGACTTCCGCGGCAACGCGCACTCCTCGATCGTCGACGCCCCCTACACAAAGGTGATGGACGGCGACTTCGTGAAGGTGATGGCGTGGTACGACAACGAGTGGGGCTACTCGAATCGCTGCGTCGATCTGCTGAAGAAGCTATAGCGGCAAGCCTTGGGTTTGTCGACCCCTGGGGTTTGCGGCTGACCGAATCATGAC
>JBOGJB010000111.1:0-8328 GCA_050745085.1 Vicinamibacterales bacterium | reverse complement strand
CCGGAACCGGCCGCGAAGCCGGACGCCGTCCGCGCCGCGCCGCAGTGACCACGGATCCCCGCGGATCACCACAACCACGGATCACTAGAAAAGAATTTTCGCCGCCAGCTGGATGATCCGCGGTCCTGAGCTTGTCAGCGGCTCCTGGAAGTTCGTCGTCCGCGTCAGCGTCGTCCCGGTGGACGAGTAGAGCCCCGTCCGGACGCTGCTGATGTTGTCGCGGTTCAGCAGGTTGAACGCCTCGACGATGAGCTGAGCCCGCGCCCGTCGGATGGGGATGTCGCGCGCGATGCGCGTGTCGAGCGACACTTGCGAGGCGATCCGGAACTGGTTGCGCTCGGTACCGGGGGCGATGTCATTCCGGTTGTTCCCGTCGCGGTTGATGTCGGCGCTCACGTACGCGCTGTAGGGCTGGCCCGACTGCGCGGTGAGAATCACGCTGAATGTCCAGTCGTCCAGGAGCGTTCCGGCGATGCCGTCGCGCCCGTAGCGGTCGGTCGCGTAGATCGCGCTGGCGACGAAGCGGTGCCGCTGATCGTTGTTACCATCGGTCCGATCGGCATCGAAGTCCGCGGGGTTCGACGCGAATTTCGCGTCGTCACCGCTCGCCGGCACGACCGCCGTCGCGTCCGGCACGTTGTCCTCGACGCCGCCGATGGTGTACGCCGCGCGCGCCTGCAGGTGGCCGGCAAAGCGCCGGTTAATCTCGAAGGTCACGCCGTTGTAGATCGACTCGGCCGTGCTCTGGAACGCGATGATGCGCGCGAAGTTCCGGAACGGCCCGGCCGCGAACTGATAGTGCGCCAGCCGCTCCCCCGTGCCGGTGACGGTGAACGTGACCGGCGAGGCGGTGCCGATGTTGATGTCGGTCGACCGCGGCAGGTCGGTTCCCTTGACGAACAGGTAGTTCACGCCGATCGAGGTATACGGCGCGATCTCCATGTCGAAGCCGGCGCTGGCCTGGTGCACGCTGGCGTTTTCGTACTCGCCGTCGAAGACAAAGATGGTCGGCGAGGGAAGAACGACCCCCGCCGGGATGCCCGGCAGGATGCTGGGATAGGTCGGCACCTGGCCGCCGGTGAACGTGATCGTCTGCACGTTGATGCCGTTGTTCGAGTGGGCCGTGCCGACCATGATCGACGGCGTGCGGCCGTAGAAGAGCCCGTAGCCGGCGCGCGCGACGTAGCGTTTGCCCGCCGGGCTCCAGGCCATGCCGATGCGCGGCCCCCAATTGTTCGTATCGGTGTTGAGCACGCTCGTGTCGATGCCGGCTGCCGCGAGCTGCGCGTCCGGGTTCCGCACCGGCGGCTTCGCGAACTTCTGCAGGTCGTACCGCAGCCCCGCGTTCAGCGTGACGTCGGGCGTCAGCCGCCACTCGTCCTGCGCGAAGAACGAGTACTCCTGAATGTCCGGCTTCGTCGTCGGCCCCGTCGTGCCGTCGCCCGGGAAGGCCTGGACGTAGCGCTCGCCCGACGCGCTCGGCCGTCCGCTCTGGAAGCCCGCGAGCGAGTTGAACGTGTATGACCCGGAGAAATTGCCTGGAAAGAAGTTCAGGATGTCGTCGAACTGGAAGTCGAAGCCGGCCTTCATCTTGTGCTCCCCGCGCGCCCACGTCACCGTGTCGGCGAGCTGCCAGCGGGTGATCGTCGTCTCGCGCGGGCTGAAGAAGTTCCGGCCGATCACGAGCACCGTGGAGCCTCCCTGGCGGATCGTCGCTTCCGGCTTGTCGCTGTTGGCAAAACCGGGCTCCTTGTCGCGCGCGTACTGGGCGCGCACCTCGTTGAAGAGCGACGAGCCGAGCACGCTCGCGACCGCGACGTTGAAGGCGTCGGTCGTCACCTTCGACGCCCCGGTGTGCTCCAGTGTGTTCTGCGGCCCGCCCGCTTCGAAGCCCTCACCCGTAAAGCTCTGGTGGTTGTAGCGCAGCGTCAGGCGGTGCGCCTGCGTCAACTGATGGTCCGTTTTTGCGAGGAAGACGTCCTGATCCTGCGTCCGGATCCAGCTCTGGGCAAGCGGCCGGAGCTGGGCGACCGCCGCGAGCGTCGCGGGGTCGCTCGGTGTGTTTGTGGGCAGATTCAAGAACACATCGTTCGGCTGCTTGTTCCGCTGCCCGTCGTAGTTAAAGAAGAAGAAGTCGCGATCGCGGCGTATCGGCCCGCCGAGCGTTCCGCCGAACTGGTTGTAGTGGTACGCCGACTTCCCCCGGTTGTTCAGCACGTTGATCGCGTCGTTCGCGTTGAGACTCTTGTCGCGGTAGAACTCGAACACCGATCCCGTCAGCCGGTTGGTCCCGGATTTGGTGACGACGTTGATCACGGCGCCGCCGGCGCGCCCCAGCTCCGCGGCGTAGGCGTTCGAGTTGACCTGGAACTCCTGCACGGCATCCTGGGAGAACTGGTACGGCGCGCGTCCCGATCCGGTGCGCCCCAGCGCCTGCCCGAAGAACGTGTTGTTGTTGTCAGCGCCGTCGACGACAAGGCTGTTGAGCGTCCCGCGCTGGCCGGCGAAGCTGATGTCGCCGGTGCGCACGTCCTTCGTGACGCCCGGCGTCAGCAGCGCGAAGTCGATGAAGTTGCGCCCGTTGACCGGCAGGTTCGCGACGGCGGTCGCGTTGACCGTCGAGCTGACCTGCGAGCGGCTCGTCTCGATGACCGGGGACGCGCCGCTTACCGTAACCGTTTCCGCGACCGACGCGACGCGCATCTCGATGCGCAGCGTGAGCACTTGGCCGACGGTGAGGATCACGTCCGCCTGCCGCCTGCTGGTGAATCCGCCCAGCTCCGTCGCGATCTCGTAGGCGCCCACCGGGAGCAGGGGCGCTCGGAATAGTCCCTGCGCATCGGTGACGACCGTGCGCGACACGCCGGTCGCGGCGTGCGTGAGCGTGACGTTGACGCCCGGCAACACGGCGCCGGACTGATCGACGACGGCCCCTTCGATCGAGCCGGTGGCGCTCTGCGCGGCTGCGTACGTCACCAAGCACGCAAGCGTGAAGAGAAGGGCCAGTCCGGCCGCGATCCGGCGGCGGGGAACACGCGCGTTCGACTTCATGGGATTCCTCCGTTGGAAGAGTGAAGAGTATACTCCGCTCGTGGCGGCCATCCGTCCCTTCCGCGCGCTGCGACCGGCGCCCGACGCCGCAGCGCGCGTCGCCGCCGTCCCCTACGACGTGGTCTCTACCGATGAAGCGCGCGCGCTGGCCGACGGCAACCCGTTGAGCTTTCTGCGCGTGACGCGCTCGGAGATCAACTTGCCGCGCGAGACCGATCCGTATGCGCCGCAGGTATACGCACAGGCGCTCGCGAACTTCGAGCGGATCAAGCGCGAGGCGCCGCTCGTCTTCGAGGACGAGCCGTCGCTGTACTTCTACCGGCTGCGGATGGGCCGGCACGAGCAGGTCGGCCTGGCGGCGGCGTACTCGCTGGACGAGTACGATCGCGATCTGATCAAGAAGCACGAGCGCACGCGCCGCGACAAGGAAGACGATCGCACGCGGCACATGTCGGAGCTGCGCGCGCAGACCGGGGTGGTGTTCCTCACGTATCGCGCCTCGGCTGCCGTCGACGGGGTCGCCACAAGCGTGATGACCGCGGCGCCGCTGTACGACTTCAAGGCGCCCGACGGGGTGACGCATACGATCTGGAAAGCAGGCGGAGCGGAATCGCGCTCGCTGGGCGAGGCCTACGGGCGGATTCCGGCGCTCTACAACGCCGACGGCCATCACCGCGCCGCGAGCGCCGCCCGCGCGCGGGTCGTTCTCGGACGGAGACAAGGGGAGCGCGGGCCTCTTAGGCCCAGCGACTCCTTCCTCGCGGTCGCGTTCCCCGACAACCAGGTACAGATCCTTCCGTACAACCGCGTCGTGAACGATCTGGCGGACCTGACGCCCGACGCGTTCCTCGCGAAGCTGCGCGAACGGTTCACCGTGACGGATGGCCCGCCAACGCCGAAGAAGAAGGGCGAGACAGCGATGTATCTTGCCGGACGGTGGTACACGATCGGGATCGGCGCCGCCGCGGCCGGCGCGGATCGCATCGGCTCGCTCGACGTCAGCATCCTGCAGCAGCACATCCTCGACTCGCTCCTCGGCATCAAGGACGTGCGCACCGACAAGCGGATCGACTTCGTCGGCGGCGCGCGCGGGACGGTGGAGCTGGAGCAGCGCGTCAACGACGGCAAGGCTGCGGTCGCGTTCTCGCTGCATCCGGTCACGGTGGAGGATCTGATGGCCATCGCGGACGCCGGCGGCATCATGCCGCCGAAGTCGACGTGGTTCGAGCCCAAGCTTCGGGACGGGCTCCTCATCAACACGATATGAAGGTCCTCGTCGCCGATAGGTTCGAGAAGTCCGGTCTGGAGGGGCTGAAGGCGGCCGGCTGCGCAGTCGTGTACGAGCCGGATCTCAAGGAAGACTCGCTGGCGCAGGCCATCGCCAAGACGGGCGCCGACGTACTCGTCGTGCGCAGCACGAAGGTGACCGAGCCGATGCTGGAGGCTGGCAGGCTCGCCCTCGTCGTGCGCGCGGGCGCCGGCTACAACACGATCGACGTGCAGGCGGCGTCAAGGCGGGGCATCTACGTCTCGAACTGCCCCGGCAAGAACTCGATCGCGGTGGCGGAGCTGGCGTTCGGCCTGATCCTCGCGCTCGACCGGCGCATCCCGGACAACGTGGCGGCGCTGCGCGCGGGCAAGTGGAACAAGAAGGAATATTCGAAGGCGGCGGGCCTGTTTGGTCGCACGCTGGCGCTCATCGGCATCGGCAGCATCGGCCAGGAGATGATCCGCCGTGCCGCCGGCTTCGGCATGAACGTCGTGATCTGGAGCCGTCGCTTCGACGCCGAGGACCGGCCGATCACCGATCAGGAGGCGCGCGAGCTGGGGGTCGACCCGCTCCAGCATCAGATCGCGATATCGCTCGCGCCGACGCCTGCGGAAGCAGCGGCGAGGGCCGAGGTAATCAGCTTGCACGTCGCGCTCGCGCGGGGGACGCGTGCCCTCGTCAACGCGGAACTGCTCGCGCGGGTGAAGCCTGGCGCGATGCTCGTGAACACCGCGCGCGGCGAGGTGGTCGATCACGCCGCGCTCGCGGACGCGGTGAGGAGCCGGGGCCTGCGCGTCGCGATGGATGTCTACGCCAACGAGCCGGCCTCCGCGACGGGGGAGCTCGCCGACCCGCTCGTACAGCTTCCCGGCGTGTACGGCACGCATCACATCGGCGCGTCCACCGATCAAGCGCAGGAGGCGATCGCCGCCGAGACCGTGCGCATCATCCTTTCATACAAGGACACCGGCCAGGTGCCGAACGTCGTGAACCTGTGCCGCCGGACGCCCGCGTCGCACATGCTCGTCGTCCGGCACCGCGACCGCCCCGGCGTGCTCGCGCACGTGTTCGATCACCTGCGCGAGGGGAACATCAACGTGCAGGAAACCCAGAACGTTGTCTTCGACGGGGCCGAGGCGGCGATCGCGCGGATCAATCTGGACGCGCCGCCGGATGCAGCGCTTCTGGAGCGGATTCGACAAGGGAACACGGACATTCTCGATCTGCGACTCGTCGATCTGTAGCGATCATTCTGTGGCAAGCGACGTCACACCAAGGACGAAGGACGAAGGACGAAGGACTATGGCGACAGTGACACGGGTATTCAACTTCTCGGCCGGCCCTGCGATCCTCCCGCTGCCGGTGCTTGAGGAGGCGCAGCGCGATCTCCTCTCGCTTCCCGGCGTCGGCATGTCGGTGCTCGAGATCAGCCACCGCTCGAAGCCGTTCGACGAGATCATCCAAGGCTGTGAGGCGGACATTCGCAAGCTCGCCGGCGTGCCGGAGACCTACAAGATCCTCTTCCTCCAGGGTGGAGCGAGCCTGCAGTTCTCGATGGTGCCGATGAACCTGATGCCGACGGGCGGATCGGCCGACTACCTCGTCACCGGCTCGTGGTCGCAGAAGGCGGTCAAGGAAGCGAAGAAGGTCGGCAACGTCAACATCGCGGCGACGACCGAGGAAGGGAACTTCAAGCGCATCCCGAAGCAGGACGAGATCAAGATCGCGCCCGGAACGTCGTACGTGCACATGACGTCGAACAACACGATCTTTGGGACCGAGTGGAAATATGTCCCCGACGTGGGCGGCGCTCCGCTCGTCTGCGACACGTCCTCCGACATGTTCAGCGGGCCGATCGACGCAAGGAAGTACGCGCTGATCTATGCGGGCGCACAAAAGAACCTCGGTCCCGCCGGCCTCACGCTCGTCATCATCCGCGACGACCTCCTCCAGCGCTCGCAGAAGTCGCTGCCGACGATGATGAACTACGCGGTGCAGGCGGAGAACACGTCGCTGTACAACACCCCGCCGGTCTTCGCGATTTACATCACGCGCCTGGTGATGAAGTGGCTGCTCTCGATTGGCGGGCTCGACGCGATCGCGCGCGTGAATCAGCGGAAGGCAGCGAAGCTGTACGCCGAGATCGACCGCAGCGGTTACTACCGCGGCCACGCCGATCCCGACAGCCGGTCGCTCATGAACGTGACGTTCCGGCTGCCGAGCGAAGAGCTCGAGAAGCTCTTCGTCAAGGAGTCGACCTCCGCCGGGCTTGACGGCCTCAAGGGCCACCGCTCAGTCGGCGGCCTTCGCGCGTCGATCTACAACGCGTTCCCCGAGGATGGGGTTGATACGCTCGTGCAGTTCATGAGGGATTTCGAGCGACAACACGGGTAACACCGACGCCGCCGGCGGAGTACGGCGGGAACGGTTCAACAACGGAGGAGCAGGGTCAGCGGGGACGAAACGGGGCAATCTTGTGAACTCCGCTCGTCCCCGTTAGCCTCGTTCCTCCGCTGTATCTGCGTTGTCTCGGCACCCTGCGTTTCCGTGGTAAAATTATACGGTTGCCCAGCCTTCGGTCTCCCTCACAGTGAGGTATTTGTGCTCGTTTCGCTCCTGCTCGCCCTAGTCGCGTCCACCGTCGTCACGCAGATCTCGGTCTACAGCACGACGATCTATCTCCACCGGACGGCCACGCATCGCGCCCTCGTCCTGCATCCGGCGGTCGAATGGGTGTTCCGCTTTTGCATCTGGATGACGACCGGGATCGTGCCGCGCGAATGGGTCGCCGTGCACCGCAAGCACCATGCGTTCACGGACCAAGAAGGCGATCCGCACAGCCCGAAGCTCAAGGGCTTCTGGAAAGTGCAGCTCTTCAATGTCTTCTACTACCTCCGCGAGCTGAAGGACCCGCAGGTCGTCAGCAAGTACGCGCGCGACATCAAAGAGGATCGCTGGGACAAGGCGCTCTTCAACTACAGCTCGGTCGGCCTCTTGATCGGCATCGCGATCCTCTGCCTCGTGCTCGGGCTGTGGTGGGGGCTCCTCGCCGCCGCCGTGCACACGGTCATGTACGTCTTCGTGCTGTCGTCCTCGATCAATGGCCTCTGCCACTACGCTGGCTACAAGAACTTCGCGAACACCGCGACCAACATCCGGCTGATCGCGTTTCTGACAGGCGGCGAGGGGCTGCACAACAACCATCACGGGTTTCCGCGCAGTCCGAAGTTCAGCTTCCGCCGCGGCGAGTTCGATCCCGCCTGGCCGCTCATCCGCCTGCTCACGAAGCTGCGCCTCGCGCGCCCGTACAAGACGATCGAGGATGCACACCTGCAGCCTCAGGAATCCGGGGCGTAGTTCGTGCTTAGTTCGTAGTGCTTAGTCCTTAGTAGCGCGGCGTGGGGATCGCCGGGGCGCGGGTCTGCCACGGCTTCGCAAGGCGGATGCGCCTGCTGCTGGTCTGGTGTGAGGTTGACCATCCCCCACCGGTCGTCGGGATGCCCCACGTGCGCGCTCTCGATGGCGTCCTTCATCCCCAGCGCGATGCCGCGGAAGTCCTCTGGGCCGAGCCTGTTGAGGGTTTACTCCGCCACCGGGCGAGGTCTGCGGCGGCGTCCGCCGCGGCGGCGGCGGCGACGACGGCGTCGCGGGCGCTGACCGTCGCCGGTCATCTGCGGCGGTGGCTGCGACTGACCGTGCTCTCCCTCATCCGCGGCGTGATGCGCGCGCGGCGCGTGCATCAGCGCGCGCCAGTGGTCCACCACTTCCGGCCGCCCACCGTGAATCTCCAGCCAAGACACCGCTTCCGGGAGGATGTGCCGGTGAAACAGACCGCGCTGCGCGCGGGGCGGAGCGTCGAGGTCGAGCAGGCGGCGCTGGATCGCCATCAGATGCCGCAGGCGCTCGACGTCGCGCTTCGGCACCGGGAGGAGACCGAGCGTGATCCCGCGGGGGCGGTCCTCCTCGCCGTCGGGGCGGCGGGGCCGCGGCGCCAGCGCGCCGATCGG